>NZ_PIZD01000022.1:111827-135161 GCF_010365615.1 Actinomyces sp. 565 | reverse complement strand
CCACGTGGTGGGCGCGTTGCAACGCGCCCCGGTAGAGGTGAGTCCCGCCGGTGGCTGCCGGTGCCCGCGGGGGCCGGTGCGCACCGGCGCAAACAGGCGGGTCGGCCGGTACTGCGCGGCAGCGTGACCCAAGTCGCTGCAATGGGCGTGAGATTCCTCGCGTGGGGAGAACGACCCATGAGACGGGCTGCGTGGCCGCGCCCCGATCTGCCAGAGTGAGCATATGAGTTTCTCGCCCTTCAGCCCGCCCGAGCCGCAGAACACTGACGGCTCCGACGGGGCGAACATGCAGGACCCCTCCGGCGGCTATCAGCCGGAGTCCCAGGTTTCCCAGGACAATGCCGTTTCCTCCGACGCTTCGGCAGCCAATCCCTATCAGCAACTAGACACCTACCAGGGGCGGCAGGCCTACACGAGCGGTAGCTACCCGCCTGGATACGATCAGGCGCAGCAGGCCGGCTACCAGAACGCCGGTTACCAGCAGGGGTACCAAGATCCCGCCTACCAGCAGGCCGGGTACCAGCAGCCTGCCTACCAGGCGCCGGCCGCGGCGTACGGCCAGCCCTACGCCATGTACAACCAGAAGTCCAAGGTCGCCGCGGGACTGCTGGGCATCTTCCTGGGGGCGTTCGGGATTCATAACTTCTACCTCGGCTACAACGGCAAGGCGATTGCCCAGCTGCTGATCACGCTGCTGTCATTCGGGATTCTGGCCGTGGTATCGGGGATCTGGGGACTGGTTGAGGGCATCATCATCCTCACTGCCACGCCCGGCGCCCAGCCGTGGGGCGTCGACGCTAAAGGCGTGCCGCTGAGCAACTGAGTCGGCCGCGGCGCCCCGAGCCGGGTGCCGGGGCGCCGGCAACCTGGCACAATCGGGGGCGTGCTGCTTTCCGACCGTGACATCCGCGCAGAACTCGAATCCGGTCACGTCGGCCTCGAGCCCTATGACCCGGAGATGATCCAGCCCGCCTCTATTGATGTGCGCCTGGACCGCTGGTTCCGCCTGTTCGACAACCACCGCTACCCGGTTATCGACCCCGCTGTCGAGCAGGACCGGCTCACTCACCTGGTCGACGTTGGCCCCGATGAGCCGCTCGTGCTGCACCCCGGCGAGTTCGTGCTCGGCTCCACCTACGAGCGCGTCACCCTCCCCGGTGACATCGCTGCCCGCCTGGAGGGCAAGTCCAGCCTCGGGCGCCTGGGCCTGCTGACCCACTCCACCGCCGGCTTCATCGACCCCGGCTTCTCCGGGCACGTCACCCTGGAGCTGTCGAACACGGCCACCATGCCCATCAAGCTCTGGCCCGGCATGAAGGTCGGGCAGCTGTGCTTCTTCCGCCTGTCCTCGCCCGCTGCCGCGCCCTACGGCCAGGGCGCCACCGGCTCGCGCTACCAGGGCCAGCGCGGCCCGACGGCGTCGCGCTCACATCTGTCATTCCACCGCATCCGCATCACTGACGCAGGCCCCTTGGCTGAAGCCGCCGCGCCCGTCTCCGAGGGGCCGGGCGCATGAGTAAGCCGAACCGCTCCGCCGACCAGGAGCAGCCTGTCCCGGTGCTGCCGGACTTCTACGCCGCGGGCACCGACTTGGCCACTACCCTGCCCAGTGCTGCCCTGTCCACGGTCGGTTCCTTCCCAGTGGGGCGCGCCGATGCGCAGCACCTCCTGCTGCTAGCCGATGACGTGACCGTCGATGAGGTTGAGGCTCTGGCCCTGTCCCTGGACGAGAACGCCGGCTGGGTGGGCGCCTCCCGCCTGCAGGTGGCTCCCGGCGCCGAGCTGCAGGGGCCGTGGGACACCGACGCCGACTTGCGGGGTGTTCTGGAGCTGCCCGAGTGGGTCGCCCAGGTGATGATCCTGGACTGTCCGCCGCAGCGGGACGGTGCGTTGCCGGCCGCCTTGGCGGGTATTGATCCACTTACGGATGCCTTCCCGCTGGCCCAGCCCGCCAGCGCCGAACTGCTTGCGCTGACCCGTTTACGCGCGATGGCCCGCCGCCTGGCCGGAGGGCTCAGGCTGGCTGGCGACCCGCAGGATGCCGGTGGTCGTACTGTTCCAGTACTCGTGGTCCCCGACCCCGAGCTGTCCACCACCCTTACCGTGTACTCGCCGGTGTGGATCACGCCTGATGGCGCCGTCTCCGTGGCGGCCCCGATCGCTCCGGGTGCTCGCCTGCTGCTGCATGCGGAGCCGACGGCGGGCCCGACCGGCCTTGCCGCGATTCCGCATGAGGAGCTGGTCCGTCTTTCTGAGACCATCGGTGAGGATGTGCTGGATGCGGCCTGGCAGGCGGCCGAGCGTCGCCGCCATGAGCAGGCGGAGGAGGAGGCCCGGGCTCGGGCGGCGGGCGCACCCGTGGAGGAGCTGCGCGACGGATACGGCGTAGTCGCGGAGGTGGCGCACGCGCACCCCGAGTGGGGTGGGATCGAGATTCGCGTGCAGGCGGCGGAGGAGGTGCCGCTGGCTGTGCGGGGTGAGGCGTGGTCGCGCGACGGCGTAATCGCCTACCAGATCGTGTGGACGCCCTTGGACCCTGCCGATGCCCACCGCGAGGATCCGCCTGACGGCGTGCGGCAGGCACGCGCTGCCGCACGCGTTCTCATTGAGGATGTTGCCGCCGCACTGCTGGCCGCCGCTGGGGGAGTAGTAGTTGACGACGACGGGTTCCTGGTCGGGTTTTAGTCCCAATTCGGTTCTATTGGGTCATCTCGTCTAGGTCATCTCGTCGGCCACGCCGGTCATTGCTGGTGGGGCCATTGGTTGAGGGTTTGGGTGTAGGTGTCGGGGGTGCCGTAGGTGAGGATGGCGCCCTCGGCTACGGGCACGGCTTTGCTTGCGAGGGCGTGGGCCTGGCCCCAGTGGGGTGAGTCGCGGTGGAAGAACATCTTCCAACCGGGCACGTAGTCGTAGGGTTCGGGGTCGGGGTTGAGTGGGGCGCCTTGGCGGCGTAGTGCGCCGATGGTGGGGTTGACAATGCGGGCGCCGGTGTATATCAGCCAGTCGGCGAAGTCCTCGTCAGCGTCAATACGCGCCCCAAGCGCGCGACCTGTCTCAAGCCGTATGGAGTGGGTGTCGGGGTAGATCAGTCCCAGTGTGAGACCGAGGCTGCTGCCGTCGGTGTCGACATCCCCACTGAACAGCATAATGGTTGGTCCTGGTAGGTCGGGTTTCCAGTTGTTGTGGACGGTTTGGCGGAGTTGGTCGAGGGTTTCGATGTTGGGGTTGGCCTCCGCCTGCGCCTTGGTGCGGGCGGTTTCCCGCCACCGGTGGAAGGTGGGGTCATACGGCTTGATGGCCTGCATGAACTCCCACGCCCTGGCGATCGACTCATCCATACGCTGATCCAGACCCGGACGCTGGCTTTTAAATGAAAGGTGCCATTTCATGGCGTCTATCCTTTCCTCTCTACTTGAATTTGTTAGTAGTAGTTGGGTGGGGTGAAGAAGAGTTTTATTGTGGAGGGGAAGTCTCCTCCTTTCTGGAGTTCGAGGAGTCGTTCGTATAGTTCTTGTTCGGCGATGTGCCAGTGTATGGGTGTGTTGGTGCCGGTGGCGCGCACCGCGGCGACCTGGTCCCATGCCTGTTGCTGTATGTCGGGGATGATGTGTTCGCCCCAGGGTTTGTTCATGAGGTTTGCCAGGCCCTCGCCCTTGGCCTCGAGGAGCACGCCGTCCCTGAATCCGTCGAACTCCTTGCCGCCCACGAAGTAGGAGTCATCCACGCGCACACCGGTGACCTGCTCCTCATAGGTCGCCGAACGCCAGGAGGGGCTGTGGTTCCGGCCCTTACCCCAGGTACCGACACCGCCCTCACTGGACCCGCGCACGGGTTTGCGCACGCCGGGGTAGTGCTTGCCGGCACGCGGATCGAACAAACCGGGCTTTACCGCACCGGTTTCATCGGCCAGGTACCGGCGCACGGCTAGGTTGCGTTCCTTGACGTAACTACGCCAGGCGGCCCGGTTATTGTGCCACAGCCAGTACTCGTAGCGGGCCTCACGGGCGGCCTGCCGGGAGGCCCAGTAGGCGCCGCGGGCGGTCTGCCCGCCCATCCCACTGACCGCGCCACCGCCCACGAAGGTCAGCGCCGCCAAGGCCAAGTCCAAGACCACCTCAGCGGGCGTGTGGGTGGATACATAGCGGCGTGCCGTCCCGGACGGGTCACGCATTAGGTCAGCGGCGCCATGAGCCGCTCCGAGCGCAGTGGTAACACCCATGCCGACCTCGAAGGCCAGCCCCAGCGTACCTCCGGTGAGCACCACCACCGCCCCAACAAAGAACAACAACGCGGCCTTCTGCCCCAGGCTCAGGCCCTCCCACCAGGCCCCCAGCGCGTGGAGAATCCCCGCTAGCCACCACAAGACCCCGGAGCTACTCAACTGCGTCTCCAGGGCAGCGGTCAGCACCGGGGCGAGAGCCACCACGCCGACGGCCACCCCCAGGGAGCCCACGCCCGCCAGCCGCCACACCCACCAGCGCTGCGGCACGGCGTCCAGCACCGCGCGCGCCGCCTCCTCCCGGCCCACGCGCAGCCTCGCGGGCGCAACCGCCAACAAACTTGGTTGGCGGGTGTCGGCGGCCTCAAGCAGCGTGAGGTAGGCCCACCGCCACTCAATCCCCGCGGTGGCTACCAGATCGATCAGCACCGCCCGCAGCGGCCGCCAGCGGTCATAGCGCAGCGCCTTGATGAGCCGCAGCCGCCACAGCCCCCACCGCCCGCCGCCGTCGTCACCCTCAAGCGACAGCGTGTAGCCGCCCTCCCACAGCGTGCGCATGTCCAACAGCCACGCCACACCCAACAAGGCCAGCAGGACCCAGCCGCGCCCGTGACCGCCCAGCGTCAAAGCAGAAGTGGCCCCCACCGGCCACCACGGCGCCTGGTCCCCGGTACTCGACCAGGCACCGTACTGACTGGCGTTGCGGCCGGCGTGATCCACCATCGCCACCCACAACGCCCACAACGGCGCCAGCGCGCACACCGCCCGCGCCACCAGGCGCCCCGGACCGGTCATGCCTGCGCACCGGCGCCACGCAGCTACGGACAACCCCACCGTCCCGGCCACCAGGCCGGTCACTATCGCGTGCCCCGCGAAAACCAGATACTCCCCCGCCTGACCTGAGAACGGACTGAGGGAGAACGTGGCCGCGCCCAAGCACTCCAAGTCGCCGACACCCTGATAGGAACACGTCAACATACCCAGCGCACCGAACAGGCTCGGCTGCGCCTCCAAGATGAGAACACGACGCGCCATCTCCTCAACCGCCTCAAACCCAGCGCCACAAGCCACGCCCAGCACCAGCCAGTCGCTCGCCAGCAGCCGCCGCGCCCGCCCCGGAGCCGCCACTGCCAGCACCGCCAGCGGCACCAGCTTGCCCACCTCCTCCACCAACGGGGCCACCACCACCGAAGCGGCCGTAGAGCTCACCGACACCTCAGCCAACCCCGACACCCACGTACTCGTTGCCGCGATGACCCCCGCCCACGGCATCGCCGCCGCCAGCACCCCGGACACCAGCGCCCAAGACACGCTCTTCGCCCGCGCCAGTGCGAACCAGCACAGCACCAGCCACATGCAGCCGATCCACGCGCCCAGGGCCGCCCGCAACGTCGGCGACACGATCAGTGCCACCAGCACCACCACGGCCGCCACCCACGAACACGCCGCCCGAAACCGCAACAGGCGTCCGAACCAGGCCGTGCCGGTCACACGATCACGCAACACCTCCCACCACTCCACGCGGCCCCCAGGCAACGAACCAAAGGACGAACCAGGAGCTGCCAGGGGGATCGAAGACATCAGGGAGCCTCTCGATGAGACGTGCGGATACGAACCCGCGGCAGTAAATCACAAATCAGAATCTATGTACTACGCACAGGTCTGCTAGCCCACATGCGTAATGCGCGTTTGCCACGTCCTACAGCCGCCCGGCGTCAACCTGCCGCAGCACGCCATCGCCGCGGCGCGGCACCAGGCGCGCCTCCTGGGCGCGGGCCGACGCCTCACTCCAGCGCCAGCCATTGAAGACCACCGCCTCGGCCAGGGAGCGCGACCAGGCCACCGGCTCCTCGCCGCGCTCCCGCCCCACCGCCATGTAGTGGCGCAGCAGCCCGGCACTGGCCAGGGCGTCGTCGAGCGCCGTGTGGTGCCGCCCAATCTGAACCCCGGCGGTCTCGCAGCAGGTCACCAGCCGCCGCGACGGGGTGGCCATGAAGTGCCGCGCCAGTTCCATGGTGCACACCCGCGGCACTCGCGCCCCGCGCTCCAGGCGGTCCAAGCCGCCCAGCGCCTGGGTGAGGAAGCCGACGTCAAAGCGCGCGTTGTGGGCCACGACCGCCCGTCCCGCCAGGTCGCGCACCAGCAGGTCGGCGACGTCAGCGAGCGCGGGTGCCCCGATCAGATCCTCGGACACCAGCCCGTGAATGTGCGTGGGCCCCACATCGACGCCGACGCCCGGGTTCACCAGGGTTGACCAGGTCCGCTCCACCGTCCCGTCCGGTCCCGCCAGAACCAGGCCGATCTCGATAATCGAGTCCGCCGCCGGTGACAGCCCCGTGGTCTCCAGGTCGACGACGGCGTAACCCACTCCCGCGACGTCCGCCGCATCGGGTGCGCTCGTGCTCGGGCGGGGCTGGAGCGTCTGGCGCAACGGGCGACGCGGGCGGTGGTAGAAGGGCATCGGCCCCATCGTAGGCGTCCGCCGCCGGGGCCGTCCCCGCTCGTGGCTGTCGCCCAAGTCTCCCGGCGCCGACCCGGCCGACCGGGCTAGAGTCGAGACATGACGACCACGCCCGCCAATGACTCCACCGGCGCCGCTGCCTCAGCACCTACTGACGCCCTCACCGCCCCCTTGACCACCCCAGTCACCAACACCACAATCGCCACCCAGATGGCCCACCGCACCATCCGCGCCTACACCTCCGAGCCGGTTGCCGAGGACGTGGTGTCCACCCTGCTGGATGTCGCCCGTCAGGCCGCCAGCTCCTCCTTCCAGCAGCAGGTAACCGTCATCCGGGTCCAGGACCCCGCGGTGCGCGCGCAGCTTCACCTCGCCTCCGGCCAGCCCTACGTGGGTGGAGAGCGCGGGGAGCTGTTCGTGTTCGTGGTGGACCTGCACCGCAACGCCGTCATCCGCGAGCGGGCCGGCGCTTCCCTGGAGCCGCTCGAGCGCACCGCCCTGTTCCTCCAGGGCGTTGAGGACGCCGTCATCGCCGCCCAGAACATGGTGGTCGCGGCCGAGTCCCTGGGCCTGGGCACCGTCTACCTCGGTTCCATCATCGGCGACGTGCGCCGTGTCATCACCGCCCTGGGCCTGCCTAAGCGCACCTACCCGCTGCTCGGACTGCTGGTGGGCCACCCCGCCCAGGAACCGCAATACAAGCCGCGCCTGCCCCGCGAGATCGTCACCTCCGTGGACACCTACCCCGACCTCGACGCCCACGTCGACGCCCTGGCCGCCTACGACGCCGAGGTCCAGCAGTACTACGACCTGCGTGACACCAACAACCGCGTCGACTCCTTCACCACCCAGATCGCCCGCGCCCTGGGCGGCGGCCCGGCCTCGCAAGCGCCCGTACTGGATGTCCTCCACGAGCAACTGCTCTGCCTGCACTGAGGAGGCGCCGTGCCGACCACGTCCGGGCCGGGGGCCCTCCCTGCTGGGTTTGGCGCCGTGCCCGCCCCGGTCGGGCCGGAGGCCCTCCCTGCCGTAACGGCTTTCGACTTCCCCATCGCGCTCATCGCCGATGAACACCGCACGGACGCGGGCACCGGCGCCCCCGCAGCCCCCGGCACACGACCCCGCTTCCGCACCCTGGCCGAGGTGGGCGATGCTCGCGCCGTATTTCCACTTGCCTCGCTGACCAAGCCAATCGTCGCCTGGAGCGTCCTGGTCGCCGCCGACCGGCACCTGCTGGACCTCGGCGCCTCGGCTGCGCCCGGCCTGCCCGGCGCCACCATCCGTGACCTGCTCGCCCACGCCTCCGGCATCGCCTTCGACTCCGATGCCGTCCTGGCGCCGCCGCGCCACCGCCGCATCTACTCCAACCGCGGCTTCGAAATCCTCGGTCGGTGCCTGGAGGAGGCGACCGCCACCCCGCTTGAGGAGTGGGTTGAGACCAGCGTCCTCGAACCCCTCGGCATGGCGAGTGTCCGCATCCCCGGCTCGCCCGCATACTCGGGGACGGGCAGCGCCGCCGACCTGGCCGCCTTCGCCCGCGAGCTCGCAGCCCCAACCCTCGTCTCGCCCGCTCTTGCCGCAGCCGCACGCCGCCCCGTCCACCCCGGCCTGCCGGGCGTACTGCCCGGATACGGACGCCAGGCCGCAAACGAATTCGGCCTTGGCCTGGAGATTCGCGGCGCCAAGCAGCCGCACTGGACCGCCCCGACGAACAGCCCCGAGACCTTCGGCCACTTCGGCCAGTCCGGCTCATTCATCTGGATAGACCCGGTCGCCCGCCGCCAGGCGGTATTCCTGGGCGCGCGCCCCTTCAGTGCCGTGCACCGGGAGAACTGGCCCGCGCTCAGCGCCCAGCTACTCGCCCTATGACTCGGGCATCGCGGCCGCGCACGCTCAGCCGGTCGCCCCAATTACCTGAATCGGGACTTTTCCTTGAAAAACAGCCATTTTTGAAATTGCCCGACTCGCGGCGCCGACGCTCCCACGTGCGGCGAAGGACCCGGCGCACGCTGGAGCCCTTCGCCGTTTTCGGCGCGCTTAGTGAAACCGCAGAATTTCGCGGTTCTTGTGACGCGCACCGATGGCTAAGCGTGCGTCACTCGCACTAGCGCGCCGTGGCGCGCCGTGGGAAGGCCGACGCGGGGCGGACCCCGGGCCATCCCGGTCAGTCGAGGTCGACGATGACGGGCACGTGATCGCTCGGTCCCTTGCCCTTGCGCTCGTCGCGCTCGATGGCGGCATCGCGCACGCGCGCCGCGAAGGCGGCCGAGCCGTAGACGAAATCGATGCGCATGCCCTCGTTGCGGGGGAAGCGCAGCTGCTGGTAGTCCCAGTAGGTGTAGTTGGTGACGCGCTCGCGCGTGACCTCGGTCAGGCCGGTAGCCTCCAACGCCGCCAGAGCAGCCCGCTCCGGCGCGGACACGTGCGTGGCGCCCTCGAAAACGCTCACATCCCACACGTCCTCATCCCGCGGCGCCACGTTCCAGTCGCCGACCAGTGCCAGCGCCTGGCCCGGATCCGCCGCCATCCAGCCTGCCGCAGCATCGCGCAGGGCCGCCAGCCAAGCCAGCTTGTACTGGTAGTGCGGGTGTGCCAGCTCGCGGCCGTTGGGCACGTACAGGCTCCACAACCGCACCGGCTCGCCGTCCCCGCCCCCGACGGTGGCGCCCAGAGCCCGCGCCTCCACCACCGGCTCGGCCCCCGCCTTCGCCGCCCAGCCGGGCTGCCCGGGGAAGGCGGTAACGACGTCCGCCAGCCCCACCCGGGAGGCGATGGCCACGCCGTTCCACTGGTTCAGCCCATGCACGGCCAGCTCGTAGCCGGCCGCCTCGAAGGGCGCGCGGGGGAACTGGTCGGGGCGGCACTTGATCTCCTGCATGGCCAGCACGTCTACGTCCCTGCGCTGAAGGAAACCGACGATCCGGTCGACGCGGGTGCGGGCGGAGTTCACGTTCCAGGTAGCCAGGCGCATACGGGCAGGCTACCGTGGCCGCCCGCCCGGCGCCCGTGCGCGTAGTGCGGGCGGTGGGCGGCGCGGCTAGGCTCAGCCCCATGGGAACCGCACTCATCACCGGCGCCACCAGCGGAATCGGCCTGGAGCTGGCCTGGCAGCTCGCCGAGGCCCACCACGACCTGGTGCTGGTGGCCCGCACGCGCGCGCGGCTGGATCGGGTTGCCGCGCAAATCAGTCAGGCGGCGGGAGTCGGCGTGCAGGTGATCGCCGCGGACCTGTCGGTCGCCGATGACGTTGGCCGCGTCGCCGAGCGACTGCGCGTCGCAGCGCCCGCAGCCGACCCCGCGGCGGATCCGGCCCGCCCTGACGCCCCGCACACCGCCGCGCAGGTGGCCGCCCAGCCCATCGACCTGCTGGTCAACAACGCCGGCTTTGCCGTCGGGCAGGCCTTCGCAGAAGGTGACATCGCCCAGGAGCGGCGGGCCCTGAGCGTGATGGTCGGTGCCGTGATGGAGCTGACCCACGCCGCCGTGCCGGGGATGATCGCGCGCGGGCACGGCGCCATCCTGAACGTCGCCTCCGTGACCGCGCTGACCGCCATGGGTACCTACGCGGCGCACAAGGCCTGGGTGCGCACCTTCACCGAGGGCCTGGCCAGTGAGCTGCGCGGCACCGGCGTAACGGCCACGGTGGTGAACCCTGGCCTGACGCGCTCGGAGTTCCACGACCGCGCCGGCATGGATGCGGCCTGGCCGCCGATCGCCTGGCTGCGGGCCGACGATGTGGCCCGGGCCGCGCTCGCGGCGGTGCGCCGCGGCCAGGTCATCTGCACGCCCTCGCTGCGGTACCTGGGTGTCAACGCACTGCTGCGCGTGGCGCCCCGCGGGGTGGTGCGGCGCATCGCCGGGCATGCCAGCGTGCGCACCCGCTACTGACTGGTCGGCTATGGCTAGCCGGCCGTGACTGCTACGTGCCCCCGGCCGGAGGCTGGGGCGTAAGTCCTGACGTTTCACGACGCCGTGTGATATCCTTCATACGGTCAGGAAGCCCTTGTCGGTCCGTGTCCCCAACGGACGGGGCGTGACATTCCCGGAGCGTGAGGGGGTGCCGCGTGGTACGTCTCGTCAGGACGCTATGGCGCGGCTATACGCGCCTGTTCACCGGCTGGACCAGGATCGCCCTGGCGGCGCTGCTGGGCGCGGTCCTGGGAGTGGGCGGCTTCACCGTGTACTACTCGGGTGTTGTCGCCTACCTCGGTGATGATCCGGCCACCTGCGCCAACTGCCATGCGATGAATGAGCAGTACGAGGCCTGGCAGCGGGGCAGCCACCATGAAGTGGCCACCTGCAACTCCTGCCACCTTCCGCATGACAACGTCGTCTACAAGTACATCAACAAGGCTGACAACGGCCTGTGGCACTCCCTGAAGTTCACGCTGCAGGACTATCCGGAGAACATCCAGATCCGCGAGCACAACCGTGAGATCACCGAGGCGGCCTGCCTCTACTGCCATGGCGACTTCGTCGACCAGGCCACCAACAGTTCCACCCACAAAGACGAGACGGTGTCGTGCATCCGCTGTCACGACGGCGTCGGGCACACGAGGTGATGCGACATGAGTACCGAGAGGGACAACGCCGCTATGGAGGACCCCGGCCTGGACGCGGACCTGGATCCGGACCTGGACGGGGCGGACGGCGCCGCACAGGCCGCTAAGGCCGATGCGGCGGGCGGTGTGCGCAAGGCCGGGCGGGCGCAGAAGTGGGTGCCCGCCCTGGTGCTGGTGGTAGTCGCCGTGGCGGCAGGTGCCGTGACCTGGATGCTGACGACTATCTTCGAGCACAAGCAGGAGTCGGCGTCCCCCTTCACCGAGGTGGTCGAGTTGAGTGACACCACCTACGATCCGGCCATATGGGGCCAGAACTTCCCCATCCAGTACGAGCAGTACCGCAAGACCATCGAGGACACCGACGGTGACTTCATCGCCGTCACCCCCACCGCTGAGGATCCGCGCGAGTACCACACGATTTCCCGGATCGAGTCCGAGACCCGTGCCCAGCGCATGTGGCGCGGCTACGCCTTCGCGGTGGACTACACCGAGCCGCGCGGGCACGAGTGGGCGCTGGTGGACCAGCGCTACACCGAGCGCACCGACGAGCGCTTCAACCAGCCCGGCACCTGCCTGAACTGTCACGCCTCCATGCCGGAGGTATACGACGAGCTGGGCGACGGCGACCGTGAGGCCGGCTTCCACGCCATGAACGCCATGAGCTACGACGAGGCCTACGAGCACACCTCCTCCTCCATCGCCTGCATCGACTGCCACGACCCGCAGACCATGGAGCTGACTATCACCCGGCCCGCCTTCATCGACGGCATCCGCAAGGCCAAGGCCGCCGAGGGCATCGCGGACTACGACGTCAACCGGGACGCTACTAACCAGGAGATGCGCTCCTACGTCTGCGCCCAGTGCCACGTGGAGTACTACTTCGCCGGCGATTCCAAGACGCTGACCTTCCCGTGGGACAAGGGCCTGACCGTATACGACGCCATGGACTACTACGACGAGGTCGGCTGGACCGACTTCACTCACGAGGAGTCCGGTGCCGAGGTGCTCAAGGCGCAGCACCCTGACTTCGAGACCTGGGCCCAGGGTATCCATGCCGAAAATGGCGTGACCTGTGCCGACTGCCACATGGCCTACAGTCGGGAGGGTGCCGCCAAGGTCTCCAACCACCAGATCATGAGCCCGATGGTCAGTGACGAGAGCATTAACGCCTCCTGCCTGACCTGCCACCACTCCACGGCGGCGCAGATGCGCGAGCGGGTAGAGGTCATCCAGACCCGCTGGCAGGGTTCGCTGAACGTATCCTTCACCGCCCTGGATGCGCTGATCACCGATATCACGGCGGCGGATGAGGACGGCAGTGCGTCGGCGGACGAGCTGGCCACGGCCCGCGACTACCAGCGCAAGGCACAGTTCGTGATCGACTACTCCTTCTCGGAGAACGGCCGCGGCTTCCACGCACCCGCCTACTCGATCTCCATCCTCAACCAGGCGACCGACTGGGCCCGCTCCGGGCAGTTGGCGCTGCGCGGAGTCGAGGTGGACAACGGGATCGGGCCGGCCATCCCCGAGCAGCACCTGCCTGACACCGGCGACTGACGGGGTACAAGAGCGGTATGCGTCAAGCGCAGGGGAACGAGGAATCGCGAGCACAGGAGACCAGCGGTGAGCCGAATCGGGAGGAACTTGCCGCCTTCCTGGCCACCGCCCCGGAAGGGCTGAAGGGATGGGCGGCCGCGCAGTTGGCCGACCTCGAGGCCGACCTCGAGGCCGACCCTGAGGCCGGGCGCGCGGGCAAGGCCGCCGACGCCGCCGCGGCCGCGGCACGCAGGACGCCGGACGGCGAGCCCGCCGACGAGCCTGCGCCTGAAGACGGCATTGGGCACGAGCAGGATGGTGAGGACGACGGTGAGGACGCGGCCGACGTCGAGGACCTGCTGGCGGAGGACGACGATGCTGCCCCCGCCCGGCCGGTCAAGGCCGTACGCGGCCGCACCTCCGCGACGGCGCGGCCGCGCGGAGGCGTCTCCCGCCTGAACCTGGTGCTCGTGGCACTGCTGGCTGCCGCCGTCGTCATCATCGTGCAGCAGGCGGGACAGGACGATGCCGCCGACACGGCGCTGCCCGAGGGGCACCCGTCCATCGCGGCCACCGCCGATGCGAGCGCCATCGCCGCCATGGATGAGGCCGAGCCGGTGGACACCGAGCGGGAGGCGGAGCTCCAGGCGCAGGCGCAGGCGGATCCCGCGGATGCGCAGTCCCGCCAGGAGCTGGGCGTCATGTACCTCAAGGCGGCCCTGTACCAGGACTCCATTACCTGGTTGCAGCAGATCCTCGACGTCGACCCCGACAACCTGGACGCGCTGCTGACCATCGGCGTGGCGGAGTACCAGTCCAACCAGTACGAGCAGGCGGAGGCGCACTGGCTGCGCGCCGCCGAGATCGACCCGGACGTGGCCGAACCCTGGTACAACCTCGGCTTCCTGTACATGGCCCGCACCCCTCCCGACGCCGACCGGGCGAATCAGTGCTGGGAGAAGGTGCTTCAGCTAGCCCCAGACTCGGAGATGGCCGCGAATGTCCGGGGTCATGTGGGAACCATGGGCTCGGCCACGGCTACGCCGAGCGCGGGGTGAGCGGATGGAGCTGACTCTTCCTGTCGCCCTGCTGGCGGGCCTCGTCTCCTTCGCCTCGCCCTGCTTCCTGCCGATCGTGCCCGCCTTCGTGGGGCAGCTGGTGGGGGCCGGGAGTGGCCCCGTGCGCCGCCGCGCCGCCCTGGCGAACTCCTTGAGCTTCGTGCTCGGCTTCTCCGTGGTCTTCATCGCCCTGTGGGCCGCGCTCGGGCTGCTTGGGCGCTCACTGGGCCCCTACGTGGTTCATTTGCGCATAGTGGCCGGGGCGGTCCTGGTGCTGATGGGGCTGCACGTTGCGGGCATTCTGACGCTGCGGCCCTTCGACACCCAGGTACGGGCCTCCGGCCCCGCCGACGCCGCCGGGTCGCCGCTGCGCGCCGCCCTGATGGGAATCGCCTTCGGTGCGGGTTGGACCCCGTGTATCGGCCCGATCCTCGGGGGCATTCTCGCGCTGGCGACGGCGAGCCCGACGGTCTGGTCCGGCATCGCCCTGATGACCGCGTACTGCCTGGGCCTGGGCATCCCGATCATCGCGGTCGCCCTCGGGTCGGCTCAGGTGACGCGGAGATTCGACTGGTTCCGCCGCCACCACGTGGGCGTGTCCCTGGCCAGCGGGGGCGTGCTCGTCGTCGTCGGGCTGCTTATGGTCAGCGGCCTGCTGACCCGGCTGTCCGCGCTGATTCCCTCGCTGGGACTATAAGTAAGGAGGCACTGACGGTGAAACAGACCAAGACGCTGCCCCCGGAGCCGCGTACCGCCGGGGCGCCGCGCAGCTCCGGGGCCGTGGACGGCCTGGACGACCAGGCCGCGCTGCCCCTGGGCCAGGTGCTCCGGCAGGTCTACGCCTTCTTCTACAACAAGACCGTGGGCCTGGTGCTGATTCTGCTGGCCGGCCTGCTGGGGCTGCTGGGCGCGATCTTCCCGCAGATGCCCGACTCCGCCCGGGGGGATGCCCAGGCCACCGAGCAGTGGCTGGAGCAGGTGCGGCCGGTGTTCGGCGGCTGGACCGGCATTCTGCGCACGCTGGGCGCGTTCAACATGTTCACCTCGGTGCCGTTCCTGGTGGTGATGGGGCTGCTGGCCGCCTCTATCCTCGCCTGCACGGTGCATCGCCTGCCGGTCATCTGGCGGGCCTACCGGCACCCGCGCACCCGGGTGACCGCCCGCTTCTTCGACCGGGCCCGGCTGCGCTCCCACTTCACCGCGCCGCTCAGCGCCGCGGACGCCTTCGCGATCGTGTGCAAGGACGCCCGTCGGCGCCGCATGCGCGTGATCGTGGACGAGCGCGGTCCCGGCCTCAACGCCTACCTGGACCGCAACTACTGGGCGCCCTTCGGCACGGTGTTCGCCCACCTCGCCTTCGTGGTGGTCATGGCCGGGTTCGTGGTCTCCTCCCTGACCGGCTTCCGCGACCAGCAGTTCACCCTGACCGTCGGCTACCCCAAGGACGTGGGCCACGGCACCGCCCTGACGGCGCAGGCCAACAGCTTCCAGGACACCTACTACGAGGACGGCTCGCCGAAGGACTACGTCGCCGACCTGACCCTGCTGGACGCCGGCCAGCAGGTCGCTTCCCAGCAGGTACGGGTCAACACCCCGCTGAGCTACCACGGCGTCATGTTCCACCAGTCCTACTTCGGGGTATCCGCCGTCATGCGCGTGGCCGACGCCTCTGGGACGGAGATCCTCCACGACGGCGTCGCTCTGGAGTGGACCACCTCGGACAAGATCTTCAACTACGGCCACACCACCCTGCCCGACGGCCCGGTGCTGTACGTGGTCGAGGCCGCCTCCGGGCAGGTGGGCACCGGCATCGAGCCCGGCCAGGTGCGCGTCGAGCTGTACGACGGCGACGCCACCACGCCCAGTGCGCAGGCCATCCTGGACCAGGGTGCGCCGACGGCGGTGGGGGACTACACCCTGACCTTTGAGCGGGAGCAGCAGTTCACCGGCATGATCGTGCGCCGCGACCCCGGTGCCCCGATCGTCTGGGTCGGCTTCGGCCTACTGGCGATCGGCGTGTGCATGACCATGTTCTTCCGGCACCGGCGCATCTGGGTGCGGGTGACCGAGGCCGACGACGGCGCCCTGGTGCAGCTGGCCTCCCCCGACCGCCGCGACTACGGATTCAGTGCCTTCTTCACCGACATGTCCGTCAGCCTGAGCGGACAGATGACCCAGCACGCGGAAAGGACCGACGCCGATGCTTGAGTACTCCCAGGCCCTGCTGCTGATCACCACCGCCCTGGTGGTGATCTCCACCATCGCCTACCTGGGTGCATTCTTCTCCGCCCGCATGTCCCGGGCCGCCGTCGCGGCCCCGGCGGGAGGGGCGGGGGTGAGCGTCGTCGTCGACACCGGCGACGGTGAGCGCACCGTGGAGGTGACCGGCGGGGTTCAGCGAGCCCCGATCAAGCGCTTCACCATCACCTGGTGGGCGGCTAAGTCGACTCAGCTGGGCCTGCTGCTGCTGACGGGTTCGCTGATCGCCCGTGCCATCGCCACCGGGCACGCCCCCTTCTCCAACCACTACGAGTTCGCCATCTGCTTTGCCTGGGGCATGATGCTGGCGCAGGTGGTCTTCGAGTGGCGCTACCGGGTGCGCACCGTGTCAATCATCGTGCTGCCGGTGATCCTGGCGATGCTGATTTACGCCTCCACCCTGTCCTACCAGCCGAGCCCGCTCATGCCGGCGCTGCAGAACTCTCCGCTGCTGACGCTGCACGTGTTCACCGCCTCGCTGGGATACGGGGCCGCAGTGGTCTCCTTCGCCGCCGCGGTCATGTACCTGCTGGCCCCGCACGTGCGCTGGCGGGGCTGGCCCCGCCAGGAGGTGCTGGACGACCTGGCCTACCGGGCCACCGTGGTCACCTTCCCCATGCTCACGCTCATGCTGATTCTGGGGGCGCTGTGGGGGAATGTCGCCTGGGGGCGCTACTGGGGCTGGGACCCCAAGGAGACCGCGGCCCTGGTCACCTGGCTCATCTACGGCGCCTACCTGCACGCCCGCGTGACGCGCGGCTGGCGGGGCAACCGCGCCGCCTGGCTGCTGATCCTCGGATTCGCCGCCGTCCTGTTCACCTACCTGGGCAACCTGTTCTTCGGAGGACTGCACTCCTATGCGTGACGACATGAGTGACGAGCTGCCGGAGGAGGCCTCCGCCGACGCCGGTGACCGGCCCGACGCCGATCCCAATGCCCGGGGCGGTGTCCCCGGCGAGCCGGCCTGGCGCGCCGGCGTCCGCGGCTCCCACTTCGGGCAGGTGGCCGTGGTGATCGTGGCGGCCTTCGCCATTGCCATCGCCGCCTGGTGGGCGGTGGGGCCCGAGGATGCCGGGCCGGCCCAGGCGGAGATCGCAGTAGTCACCGAGGTGGACGTGGCGGGGGCGAGCACCGCCCCGGTGGCGGGGCAGACGGCGCCCGCCTTCACCGCCGCGGACCTCGACTCCCAGGAGGTGGCGCTGGATCCGCAGGCCACGGAGGGGCGGCCGGTGTGGCTGATGTTCGTGGCCACCTGGTGCACGGGCTGCCGCACCGAGATGCCCGATGTGCAGGCGGCGGCCGCCGCATACGGCGACGACGTGGAGGTGATCGTGGTTTATGTGGGGGAGGACGCCGCCGCGGTGAGTGCCTACTCCGAGCGTGTGGGCAACGAGTTCACCCAGGTGCCTGACCGCAACCAGGCGATCTCCGCCGCCTACGGGATCATGGGCGTGCCCTCCCACTTCTTCATCGGTGCCGACGGCGTGGTACAGCAGGTGCACGTGGGCCTGCTGACTCCTGCGCAGATGGACGAGTCCCTGCGCGCCCTCACCGGCGCCTGACCCTCCCCTCTTTCGCCGAGACCGGCACTTGTTACATGCCGAGACCGGTGGGAATCACGTGGCGCTTTCGGTATGAGGGTGTGGTGGGCCGATCCCGGGTGCAGGCCGCAGCGGAATGTCCAGATTCGGCACGAAGGGTGCCAGCCGTGTCGGCGGCCGCGAACAAAACGTTGAAATCATGCGGATGCCGCATTGGGCTGCATTCGCATCGACGGCGTTAATGCCGAATGTGGACATTTCCGGCCTCCGCCCGTCACCAAGCGGTGCGCAGACGCGAATCCTCCACAACCATCGGCATCCCACCATCCACACACCCATCCCCCCCTCACCATCACAACCTCAAACGCCAAGGGCCGGTTTGAGATCGTCCAGCAGCCACCGCCGGGTTAGCCTTGTTGCGTGAGTACCGACGTGATCGCCAACGACTCCCACCGCGCCCGCCTGGCCGAACTCATCCGCGACCTCGCCGTCGTCCGCGGAAAAGTCACCCTCGCCTCCGGGCTGGAGTCCGACTTCTACGTGGACATGCGCCGCGCCACCCTGCACCACGAGGCCGCCCCCCTCATCGGCCACGTCATGCTGGACATGCTGGAGGAGGCCGGGCTGAGCACCGAGGACGTCGACGCCGTCGGCGGGCTCACCATGGGCGCCGACCCGGTTGCCACCGCCATGCTGCACGCGGCCGCCTCCCGCGGGCTGGACCTGGACGCCTTCGTGGTGCGCAAGGCCGCCAAGGACCACGGCATGAAGCGCCGCGTGGAGGGCCCCGACGTCGCCGGCCGCAACGTGGTAGTCCTGGAGGACACCTCCACCACCGGCGGCTCCCCGCTGGAGGCTGTCGCCGCGCTGCGCGAGGCGGGTGCGAACGTGCTCGCCGTCGCCGTGATCGTGGACCGCGCCACCGGGGCGCGCGAGCGGATCGAGGCCGCCGGCCTGCCCTACCACGCTGCCCTCGGACTTGCGGACCTGGGACTTGACTGACACCGCGGACCGGTCCGGGCCGCCCGGGACCGCCCCGCAGGCTCCACGTGTGAGCGGGGGCCGGGAGGCCAGCGCTAGGACGAGGACTGCGTTAGGACTGTATCTGCAGCGTCCGTCAGCTTCGGATCGGCGACGGTCAGGCGCTTCTTGCCGTCTTTGACTGCGGTTCGGTGCGCTGCGGCTTGGATCGCGTGCGAATGTTGCGACGGCCGGTACGCACGGTCACCAGACGGAACCGAGTTCCGTCGCCAGTGACCGGGACGGCGACAACACGCTCTTCCTGTGCGGGCTGATTCGGTGACTGCGGTAGAGACTGCATCATCATCGTCATGTCTGCTCCTCAAGAGACCAACTCAGGATACATGACTCGCGGCGGCTAGGCGAGCGGCGCGAGCTGGCGTTCAAGAACATCGGCTACGTCTTTGACGAGCTTGTCAAGGTAATCATGAAGGGCGTGGTCCTCGACTATTGCGTCCGCGAGATCCTGGGCGTTTTTCGAACCGGTGTCAGCGTCATCTGCGAGTTGGACTGCGATCGTGACGGATCCACATACGGTTGGTGGTTTGTTCGGCTGGGAGATTGTCACGCGCTGTCCAAGAATTGCGTCCCAGTGCTCTATGCCTTTCGTCTCCACTTGCTGCGTTTCAGAATGTAGGGCCTGTGCTGCCACCCACATGCTGCCTGGTCGAGTGCTTATCGTCTTGACGACCTCCGGAATCAGGAAGACGTGTCCTTGCTTGCCAATCCTGTGCAGTTGATGGGAGCCGTCGGCGAGCCACACTGACACGTCTGACCGTGCAAGCCGGTCGTCCTTCAGGTTTAGCGTGGCACATTTGACGAACGCCCGGGATGTAGTCTCGAGACGGTTGCCGCTGACAACGCTGTTGAAGATGTGAGAAACGCGTTCTTGCGGTGACTGGTTGTCGCTGCGGGAAGTGGAACCGGCGCCATAGCGATACAGGTACTCCTCGATTAGCGTCGTTGCGTCAGAAAAGTGTTCCGTGATAAGCACCGTGATTCCGAGTTGTTCCCACTGCTTTTCGAGAAGTCGACGGTAATCCGCAAAATCGGCGTCCCCCAGATCCTGTAGCCCGCCTAAGCTCTCCTTCGCGATCACCAGGTAGCCCAGAGGGACGCTCTCAGTGGGAGATGCTGACTCGTCGCTGTTGCATGACCTAGATGCGGAGTTTCGTATCGCTTCGAACCATGCCTGTAGATCGTGGTCCGTCAGTGAGTGTCCGACTATGAAAAGGCTGAATCCGGATGTTCTGATTGCATTCAGCAACTCGAGTTGCCAACTGCTCTTGTCGTGCAATACTTTATTGTAGTCGGACTGGGTTACTATGGGGTTGACAGATGTGAATCCTGTGAGAGTTCCACCCTCCCATGACATTGTGTCATCAACATAACCGTGCAGGTGAAATACCGTAGGGAGATACCTGTCGTTTCCGTTATTGTCGCTGATGAAAGATTCGCTCGGTTGGAAATCGTCTAGAACAAAGACGTCTGATCTGTTGTAGTCCGCTGCGGCTCCTTCGTGCAGCAGATCGAAATTGGTGGTCAGGATCGAAAGCCCGTGAGCGGCCGCGTGCCTAGCGAGAATGTAATGCAAGGTGGTTGGAGGTGCGATGGCGTCATCGGGGGTGTTGGCGGGGTGCAGCGCGCGTGCGACCAGTGATCGCCAAGCGTCGTCAGGGTCGACGCCCTGCTTGACTGCCGTCGCATGGCATGCTGCGCGGGCGCCTTCGGCGATGACTTGTCTGTTGCCGGCGGCGGCGAGGTATCCGCGCGCGGAGTCTCGATCCGGCAGTGCGCCCGAGCCCACCAGCAGGTTGATGACGAAGTCATCCCAAGTGGGGTAGCCGGCCTCGTATGAGATTCCCGAACCGGTGAGGAAGATCAGTTTGTCTGGAGGCGTGACGATGCGGTCGATCAGTTCCCGGGTGATGTCGGGGAAGGCCATGGGACTCCTCGGACGACGTCGTCATGTTGAAGCCGTGTCGGTAGGACGGTCACTAAGCTACCGCAGGTGCGATCGTGGATGTGGTCGTATGTCGCGTACTGGCAGGGGACAGATGATGATGTTGGGATACCGAGGTGAACGGTGTGCGGGTGACGTCGGCGGCGCTGATCCGGACATCCCAGACGACCGCGACACCGCCGACCCGTCCGGGCCGCTCGAGCCCGATGCGCGGACAGAGGAGGGTGCGCCGCGCGAGGTCGGGGTCGGGCCGTGGCCCGGTGGGCGGGACGACTGGCCCGACGACCCCCGCTACGACCGGGCGCTGCTGGCCGACGGCGACCGCCGCAACGTCGTCGACCGCTACCGCTACTGGACAATCGAGGCGATCCGCGCCGACCTGGCCGGCCGCGCCCACCCGCTGCACGTGGCCGTGGAAAACGTCGCCCAGGACCTGAACATCGGGTCGATCGTGCGTACCGCCAACGCCTTCAACGTGGCTGCCGTGCACATCATTGGGCGGCGCCGCTGGAACAAGCGCGGCGCCATGGTCACCAACCGCTACCTGGACGTGCGCCACCACCCCGAGCCGGATGCGCTGCTGGAGTGGGCGGCCGAAGCCGGCTACGAAGTCATTGGCATCGATAACGGTCCACGGGCGGAGCTGCTGGAGGAGGCCGTGCTGCCCGAGCGCTGCCTGATGGTGTTCGGCAGCGAGGGGGAGGGCATCAGCCCGGCACTGTTGGCCCGCTGCTCCCGGGTACTGCGGATCGGCCAGTACGGCTCCACCCGCTCCATCAACGTGGCCGCCGCGGCCGCCGTCGCCATGCACACCTGGGTGCTGCAGCACGCCGGGCCCGCCCCCGACTGAGTCGAGAACGGGCCCGGCGGTGAACAAGCGGCCGTGGCCGGGTTGCGATGAGCGCTGGGCGGGACGACGGCGGGCCGCCCCGGCGCTGCGGTCAGCTCTGCTCGGCCTCGATGACCGGGTGGTTGGCCGGGGCGTGGGTGACCTCGATCTTGCGGGGCTTGGCCTCCTCGGCCACCGGGATGGTCAGGGTCAGCACGCCGTCGGTGTACTGGGCGGAGATGCGGTCCAGTGCCAGCCCGTGGCCGAGCGTGAGCTGGCGGGCGAAGGTGCCGCTCGGGCGCTCGTGGGCGAGCCACTGCACGTCCTTGGCGTCGGTGGCCGGGCGCTCGGCGCGCACGGTCAGGGTGCGGTCCTCGACGTCGACGTCGATCGTCGCGGGGTCCACGCCGGGTAGGTCGATGCGGGCCACGAAGGACTCGCCCTCGCGGTATAGGTCGAGCGGCATACCGACGGATGCGGGCGTGCGTACCATGCCGCCACTCAGCCAGCGATCCAGGTCGCGGAACGGGTCGAATGCTGATGCTGCCATGTCAACCACCTCCAGTGGTTGCGGCCTCGGAGGTTCCGAGAGTCGCGCGGCTGGGCGTCCTTGCACCCAACCAGCTGCACCTCAATTGTGGCACCGCTCTAGGCAGGGTGATCCAGGTCATCGCCGACGGTGAAACCTCGGCTCGGAACCAACCGGGACCATGATCCGGTTCACCGACGCGCAAATCCGTGACAGAATCAGCGGTGCACCACTGACTATTCACTTTCCTCAGGAGGCACCCAGTGGCCATTGCAACCCCGGAGTCCTACGCCGACATGCTTGACCGCGCCAAGGCCGGCAAGTACGCCATCCCCGCGATCAACGTCACTTCCTCGCAGACCCTGTCTGCGGCGCTCAAGGGTTTCGCCGACGCCGAGTCCGACGGAATCGTCCAGATCTCCAACGGCGGCGCCGCCTACTGGTCCGGCTCCTCCCGGCTCGACCGCGTCAAGGGCTCTGTTGCCTTCGCGGCCTACGCCCGCGCTGTTGGTGACCTCTACCCGGTGACGATCGGTCTGCACACCGACCACTGCCCCAAGAAGATGCTCGAGCCCTGGATCCTCCCGCTGCTGGAGATGGAGGCCGAGCAGGTCAAGCGCGGGGAGCTGCCGATGTTCAACTCCCACATGTGGGACGGCTCGGCCGAGTCCCTGGATGACAACATTGAGATCGCCGTGGACATGCTGGCGCGCGCGAAGGCCGCCAACACGGTCCTGGAGATCGAGATCGGCGCCGTCGGCGGCGAGGAGGACGGCATCTCCGGTGACGAGAACGCCAACCTCTACACCACGGCCGATGACGCCTGGCGCGCCATCGAGGCCCTCGGCCTGGGTGAGAACGGCCGCTACATCACCGCCCTGACCTTCGGCAACGTGCACGGCTCCTACAAGCCCGGCCACGTCAAGCTGCGCCCGGAGATCCTCGGCGACATCCAGAAGGACGTCGCCGCCCGCCTGGGCGACCGCCTGTCCACCAAGGTGGGCGTGAAGGACTCGCCGTTCGACCTGGTCATGCACGGCGGCTCCGGCTCCACCGACGAGGAGATCGCCACCGCGGTGCGCAACGGCGTCATCAAGATGAACGTGGACACCGACACCCAGTACGCCTTCACCCGCCCGGTCGTCGACCACATGCTGAAGAACTACGACGGCGTGCTCAAGATCGACGGCGAGGTCGGCAACAAGAAGACCTACGACCCGCGCGTCTGGGGCAAGGCTGCCGAGGAGGGCATGGCCGCCCGCGTGGTCGAGGCCTGCGAGCGCCTCGGCTCCGTCGGCTCCGCCAAGCGCTGATCGTCCCGACGACGGCGTGCCCGGCGGTGGCCTTGCCTCACCGG
>NZ_PIZD01000022.1:106306-111535 GCF_010365615.1 Actinomyces sp. 565 | reverse complement strand
CGGCCCCGGCACCCACGCGGTGCCGGGGCCGCCGGCTTCCGCGGAGAACAACGGGATGCACGAGTTGAAGGGGAGTCCCATGACTGTAACCGGCGAGCGCACGCGGCACCGTCGGCCGACTGCCAGGCGGGTGGCCGCGCAGTTCCTGTGGTCGCTCATGGTGGCGCGAGTCCTGCTGGGGCTGGAGAACGGCGACCTGCTGTCCATCGAGGCGTGGCTGACCCCGCGTGTCTGGCTGTATCCACTCTTCTTCGGAGTCATGGGCGTGTACTCCTACCTGTACTGGATGCGCCACCGGGACGACTGAGCACACCGCCTGGCGAGGCGGGGCGTGCTTGATGTCGGCGCCGGGCCGGTGGCGTCGGCAGGTTAGACGGCGATGAGGCGCAGAGTGGGGGTGACGGCGCGCAGGTCGCCCGGGTCCGAGGTCACCACCGCGTGGCCATGCTCGTGGGCGTGCAGTGCCACATGGACGTCGACGATGTCAGGGTGTCCGCTGCGGCGGCATAGCAGCCCCACCGCCCGCGCCGTCACATCGTCCAGCGGGATGACCTGAACCGCGGGGTCACCGAGCAGGCGGGCGACACGCGCTTGGCGGGGTCCTCCTCGCCAGGCTTGGGCGACGACGCCGGCGGGTACTGCCAGTGCCATCCCGGCCTCGGTCGCCCGGCGCAGCAGGGCCCGCATTCTGGCGTCGCCGCGCTCGAGCGCCAGCAGCGCCCCGGTGTCCAGGGTCAGGCCCGTGACCTCGACGTCCGTAGTCACGCCAGTCCGAGGGCGCGGTCGGCCCAGGCCAGGTCGGCGTCGTCGACCTGGCCCAGCTCGCGGTCCAAGTCATCGAGCAGCTCGGTCAGGCCGTCTTCGCGCTCGGCGCGGGCGACCGCGGCGCTGATGTACCCGGACACCGACGCCGCCCGCCCCTGCGCAACCGCGCGCCGGATCGAGCTGACCTGCGCATCCGGGAGGCTTACCGCAATCTTCTGAGTCATACCAGAATCATACCGCTCGGGTCGGAATGCGGCAGCGGCATGACAGGCGGAGGTTGGCGTGAGGGGCGGTGTGAGGACGAGTACCGGCCTGCAATGGGTCGGCGCAGTCCTTGCAAAAAGGTTACAGGATGGGGCTGTGAATGCACACAAAACCCCGCATCCGCCCATGAATGCCCCGAATCTGGTTTGCAAGGCTTGCAACAAGCCGGGGTGTCGTGTGTAATGGGGGCGTCAGCGCCGTCGGGCGATGGGCCGCTTCGCGGTTCGTGACGCACGATTGGCAGCCGCTCTCTCCGGGCCTCGGTCCGGCAACTCCGTGTCCAAGGGAGGACAATCAATGCGACCCATCACCCGTCGCTCTATGCTCGGTGGCTCCGCGGCGGTCGCGCTCGCCGCGACTCTGGCCGCCTGCTCCAACGGGTCCGACTCCGGCGACTCCGGGACCGGCTCGGTCTACTTCCTGAACTTCAAGCCCGAGGCCGAGGAGGCTTTCAAGACCATCGCCTCCACCTACACCGAGAAGACCGGTGTCCAGGTCAAGGTCGTCACCGCCGCCTCCGGCACCTACGAGCAGACCCTGCAGACCGAGGTAGCCAAGTCCAACCCGCCCACGATCTTCAACATCAATGGCCCGGTCGGCCTGGCCACCTGGCAGGACTACGCGCTCGACATCTCGGACGCAGACTTCGTCAAGGACCTCACCGACCCGTCCATGGCCCTGACCGACGATGCCGGCACCGTCTACGGCTCCCCGCTCGCAACCGAGGGCTATGGCCTGATCTACAACGGCGAGATCATGGACGCCTACTTCGCGACGGACGGCGCCAAGGCCTCCTCCATCGATGAGATCAAGGGCTTCGACAAGCTCAAGGAGGTCGTCGAGGACATGCAGTCCAAGAAGGACGAGCTGGGTATCGACGGTGTCTTCGCCTGTACCTCCTTCACCCCCGGTGAGGACTGGCGCTGGCAGACCCACCTGGCCAACTACCCCATCTACTACGAGTTCAAGGACAAGGGCGTCACCGACACTCCTGACCTCGAGCTGACCTACTCGGACAATTACCGGCAGATCTTCGACCTCTACCTCAACAACTCCACGGTCGAGCCCTCTGCGCTGTCCTCCAAGTACGTTTCGGACTCGATGGCCGAGTTCGCCCTGGGCAAGGCCGCCATGGTCCAGAACGGTAACTGGGCCTGGTCCCAGATCTCCGAGGTCGACGGCAACGTCGTCAAGGAGGACCAGATCCACTTCATGCCGATCTACATCGGCGTGGACGGCGAGGAGGACTCCGGCATCGCGCTGGGAACCGAGAACTTCCTGTCGATCAACTCCCAGGCCTCCGAGGCGGACCAGCAGGCCTCCATCGACTTCCTGAACTGGCTGTTCATGGATGCCGAGGCCGCCAAGCTGCTCACCGACAACTCCGTGGTCTCCATGGCTCCCTACTCGGCCTTCGCCGAGCTCGCCCCTGCCGACCCGCTCGGCGCCGAGGTCGTGGAGTACATGAACAACGATGACCTGTACCCGATCAACTGGGTCTTCCAGACCTTCCCGAGCCAGGACTTCAAGGACCAGGTCGGCCAGCACCTGTCCCAGTACGCCTCCGGCGCCGAGGATTGGGACGACGTCAAGAACTACTTCGTCGAGGAGTGGCACGCCGAGAAGAGCGCCTGATTCTCCGCACCCCGACAGTGGCCGTCGAGTGGCCCTTGTAGGATCGTGAATTGACGACGGCGGCGCCCGGTGACACTGCCGGGCGCCGCCTGTCATTCCCACTCAACCGCGCTGTCGCCGCCCCGCCTCCGTGAACCCCTCGAGACACACATGACCAAGTCGCTCAAGAAGTACTTCCTCGTTTTCACCGGCCCCACGCTGATCGCCTTCCTCATCGCGTTCATCGTGCCCTTCTTCATGGGCCTGTACCTGTCACTGACCAAATTCACCACGCTCACCAACGCCAAGTGGGTCGGCTTCGACAACTACCAGACCGCGCTGACCGGCAACACCGGCTTCGTCAAGGCGCTCGGCTTCACCGCCCTGGTCTCGGCCATCTCCATCATTACTGTCAACCTCGGCGCCTTCGTCCTGGCTTACCTGCTCACCCGCAAGCTGCGCGGCACCAACCTGTTCCGCTCGGTGTTCTTCATGCCGAACCTGATCGGCGGCATCGTCCTGGGCTACACCTGGCAGGTCATGCTCAACGCGATTCTGCGCCACTGGGGTCAGACCATCGTCAACGACTGGCGCCTGGGCATGGCCGGCCTGATCCTGCTGATCAACTGGCAGCTCATGGGCTACATGATGATTATCTACATCGCCGGTCTGCAGAACGTGCCGCCGGAGCTGATTGAGGCGTCCCAGATCGACGGCGCCGGAAAGTGGATGACCCTGCGCCACGTCACCATCCCGATGGTCATGCCCTCCATCACCATCTGCCTGTTCCTCACCCTGGCCAACACCTTCAAGATGTATGACCAGAACCTGGCGCTGACCAACGGCGCTCCGCTCAAGCAGACGCAGATGGCGGCGCTGAACATCGTCGACCTGATGTACAAGCAGGTCGGCAAGCAGGGCATCGCCCAGGCGCAGGCCGTCATCTTCTTCATCATCGTTTCCGTCATCGCCGTGCTGCAGCTGCGCGCGACCCGCGCCAAGGAGGTTGAAGCGTGAGCACCGAGACCCTCGCCCCCATGGGCCCGACGGCCATCAAGCCGATGCAGCCCTCCAAGCCCGCCCGCCGCAAGCAGACGGCCGGTCAGAACCTGCTCACGGCCCTGCTGGCGGTGCTTTCGCTGATCTGGATCATTCCGCTGCTGTTCATCCTGATCAACTCCTTCAAGGGCAAGTTCTTCATCTCCGACTCGCCCTTCTCCCTGCCCACCGGCGAGACCTTCGCCGGGCTGAGCAACTACATCACCGGTCTGCAGCTGTCCGGCTTCGCCCGGGCACTGGGCTGGTCGCTGTTCATCACCGTCGGCTCGGTGGCGGTGATCGTGCTGCTGACGGCCATGACCGCGTACTACATCACCCGCGTCAAGACCTGGTGGACCTCCCTGATCTACTACCTGTTCGCCTTCTCCATGATCGCCCCCTTCCAGCTGGTCATGTTCCCCACCGTCAAGATCGCCGACGCGCTGGGCCTGGCGACGCCGTGGGGCATGATCATCCTCTACCTGGGCTTCGGCGGCGGCCTGTCCGTGTTCCTGTTCGCGGGCTTCATCAAGTCCGTGCCGATGGACATCGAGGAGGCCGCCTACATGGACGGCTGCACCCCGCTGCAGAGCTACTTCCGGGTGGTGATGCCGCTGCTCAAGCCGACGTCGGTGACGGTCGCGGTCCTGAATGCCATGTGGGTGTGGAACGACTTCCTCCTGCCGAACCTGGTCATCGGCCAGGACGAGCGCTACAAGACGGTCCCCATCGTCATCCAGATGCTCGTCGGCTCCAACGGCAACCGCGACATGGGTGCCCAGATGGCCATGCTGGTTCTGGCCATCATCCCGATCGTCGTCTTCTACGCCTTCGGCCAGAAGTACATCGTCGAGGGCGTCGCCGCCGGCGCCGTCAAGGGTTGAGCCGCCCACGTCATGTCCGGTTTCCTAAGACCCGACTCGGCCTTCTACCGGGCGTGGTCTGCGGCCGCCGACCTCGTCGTCGTCAACCTGCTCACCCTGCTGGGGTGCCTGCCCATCATCACCGCGGGCGCAGCGCTTACCGCCTGCGCCCGCGTGGTGATGGAAATGGCGCGCGATGAGGACACCTACACGGTGCGCACCTGGTGGCACTCGTTCCGCACCAACCTGGCCCAGTCGCTGGCCTGGTGGCTGCCGGCGCTCGCCGCGGCGGGACTGGCCGCGTGGATGAACCTGTCGCTGTCCCAGCTGGGCGGCGCCGCACTGACTGGGCTGGTCGACGCCGGGGCGCTGCTCATCATCGCCGTCCTGATCTGGCTGGTGCCGCTGGTCGCCTTCTTCGACAACACCGTCGGCGCGCATGTGGCCAATGCGGCGCGCCTGGCCGTCGGGGCACTCGGCCGCACCGCCGTGTGCCTGCTTCTGCTTGCCGCCCCCGTGGTCTTGGTGGTGGCCCTGCCCGGCGCCTGCGCCGCCGCCGGCTGGTTCGTGGTGCTGCTCGGCGTCGCCTTCATCGGTTACCTCATGGCCCTGGTGCAGCGGCCCGTAATCGACCGTCTGCGCGCCGCCGCCCCAACTCGCCGGGGTCGGTAGAAGTTACGTGCCG
>NZ_PIZD01000022.1:82370-106012 GCF_010365615.1 Actinomyces sp. 565 | reverse complement strand
GGCGCTCTGGTCCATGAGAGCCGCTCACGGACCAGAGCGCCGGGACGCCGGACCCGGTAGGCGACGGCGTGGCGGTATGCGCCGGTGCCGAAAAACCGGGTCTCAGTGCTTGAGCTCGGCGTCAATCACCGTCATCTCATTGGGCACCACGCTCAGGTCCAGGCTGGAGATCAGCTCACCGGTGGAGATCTGTACCAGGTGCAACTTCTTGGCGGCGTGGTCGGTGACGTAGGCGAAGTCGCCTGCCGTCTTCACATTGGGGCCGGGCTCCTGCCAGTTCTCATTCTCCGTCCAGGGCGTGACCACATCCACCTGCTTGGTCACGGCGGCGGACGCCGGATCGAGGATGTTCAGCTTGCCGTCGTAGGTGAGCACCACGCCTTCCCCATCGGCGCCGCGGCCGAAGGAGCGGAACCAGTAGGCCGAGCCCAGCTCCACGGTCTTGGTGGTGGCATCGGTCGTGTCGATGATGCCGACCCGCGTGGGATGCTCGGGCTCCGCGCCGTCGACCGGCTCGACGGTCTTGTAGTCGGTGAGCACATAGGGGGAGTCGGGGGAGCCGAATTGGTTGCCGCTGCGCTGATACGCCTCCGGCACCGCCACCTTGTGGAACTGCCCATCGCGGAACACTACCGAGCCGTTGGTGCAGCCGAAGCTAGCCACGTCCTCGCCCTGGGCTGTGGCCTCGCCGTGGACGCCGGGGCAGTCGGTCGACTCGGCGCCGATGGAACCGTCGGCCCTGCGTTCGTGGACCGTGTGTCGCTCGTCCTCGGTCCCCTCGGTCACCAGGACGCTGCCACTGGCCAGGGGGACGGCGACGCCGTGGTGCGGGTCATTCGTCTTGAAGCTGGTCAGCTCCTCGGGGCTGAGCTGCCCGTCCTCCAGGGCGTTGGTCTCAAAGATGGTCACCGTGCCCGTGCCGTCGTCGAAGACGGCCGTCTTCCCGGCGTGGGTGACGACGTGTCCGGGCTTGTCGGCGGCAATGACGGCACCGGTGAGCTTCGGGGTGGTGGTGTAGTAGTGGTTGTGGTCCCCGTGGGGTTTGACGATCATTCCCAGGTCAAGGACCTCGAATCCCTCGGCGGAGGAGACGAGCACGTGGCGGCCGTCCCCGGCCGGGTTGAGGCGCAGGAAGCCCTCCTTCTCGATGTCCGCCACGACGGAGCCGTCGGAGGTGTCCACGATCTGGATGCCGCCGTCGTAGGCGATGGCGGCGCGCGGGTCGACGTCGCTGACCTCCACCGGCTTCTCCGACGACGCCGTGGTGGCCTGCGCCTGCGTGGTGTCGGGGGAGCCGGGGTCTCCCGCTGGGGATGACCCGCAGGCGGTCAAGGTCATGGTCAACGCCGCTGCGGCGGCCAGGATGAGATTTCTGGTATGGGGAATCGTTCTCATACGTTAAACGGTAATGATTATCGTTAAGTGCTGCAACCCGGTCACGGCCGCCTGAGGCGGTGGGGCGTCGGCCACAACGGTCGGAGGCGTCCGCGTGCTGCCGGGACAAGCCGTCGGAGCGTGTCCGCCAGTCGGCGTTGCCCGTGGGCGGCTCCTGGCGCGGGGTAGGCTGACCCGCGGCGCGCCCGCAGGCCGCGCCTGCCCTCCGGGGCACGCACTCACACAGGGAGCAGCAATGCCAGCCGTCGTCGTCGTCGGGACTCAATGGGGAGACGAAGGAAAGGGCAAGGCGACCGACCAGCTCGGTCAGGGCGTCGACTACGTCGTCAAGTTCAACGGCGGCAACAACGCCGGCCACACCGTTGTCATCGACGGTGAGTCCTTCGCCTTCCACCTACTGCCCGCGGGCGTGCTCACCCCCGGGGTCACCCCCGTGATCGGTAACGGTGTGGTGGTGGACCTGGAGGTGCTGTTCTCCGAGATCGAGGAGATCACCTCCCGCGGCAAGGACCCCTCCTCGCTGAAGATCTCCGCCAACGCCCACCTGATCCCCTCCTACAACCGGGTCATGGACCGCACCACCGAGCGCTTCCTCGGTGCCCGCCAGCTGGGCACCACTGGCCGCGGCATCGGCCCCACCTATGCGGACAAGATGAACCGCGTGGGCCTGCGCGTGCAGGACCTGTTCGACGAGTCGATCCTGCGGCAGAAGGTCCACTCCGCCCTGGATCAGAAGAACAGCCTGCTGCTTAAGGTCTTCAACCGGCCCGCCATCGACCCCGACGCCGTGGCCGACGAGCTGCTGTCCTACGCCGACCGCGTGCGCCCCATGGTGGTGGACACCTCCCTGCTGCTCAACCGTGCACTCGACGCCGGCAAGACCGTCCTGTTCGAGGCCGGCCAGGCCACCATGCTCGACATCGACCACGGCACCTACCCCTTCGTGACCTCCTCCAACCCGACCGCCGGCGGCGCCTGCACCGGCACCGGCGTGGGGCCCACCCGCATCGACGCCGTCGTCGGCGTGGTCAAGGCCTACACCACCCGCGTGGGCGAGGGGCCCTTCCCCACCGAGCTCACCGACGCCATGGGTGAGCGGCTGCGCGCCGAGGGCGGCGAGTACGGGGTCACTACCGGCCGCCCGCGCCGCTGCGGCTGGCATGACGCCGTCGTCACCCGCTACGCCGCCCGCGTCAACGGGCTCACCGACTTGGTCATGACCAAGCTCGACGTGCTCACCGGGCACGAGACCATCCCCGTGTGCGTCGCCTACGACGTCGACGGCGAGGTCACTTCCGAGATGCCGCTGACCCAGACCGACTTCCACCACGCCAAGCCGGTCTACGAGGAGCTGCCCGGCTGGAGCGAGGACATCACCGGCGTGCGCCGCTTCGAGGACCTGCCCGCAGCCGCCCGCGACTACGTGCTGCGCATCGAGGAACTCGCCGGCTGCCGCGTCTCCGCCATCGGGGTGGGTGCGGGCCGCGAGGCCACCATCACCCGCCACCGGCTACTGGGCTGAGGCGCGGGCGGGGCCGCGGCGGCGTCAGGAATGTCGCCGGTGCCGGCGCAGCGCGGCCGCGCCCACTGCCGCGCCGACCCCGGCGACCCCCGCGACAATCCACCACCCGTAGCGGTCCCAGGTGGAAACGCCTGTCCCCGCCGTGGCGTACCCCGATGCGCTCACGCCGTCGTACAGGACGTCGGCATCCTCCCAGGTGACCGTGGTGCCGGAGACGGTGCCGCCGCCGGCGTCGACGACGGCGCCCGGGAAGGTGATCGACAGGTGGGCATCCACAACCGTGTTCAGCGATTCCGCCGTGGGGGCGAGGCCCGAGTCCTCCGGTGCTGAGTCATCTGGGCCCGTGGTCGGGTTCGAGGCGGAGTCCGCGGTGGCGGGCGCTGCGGCTGTCGCGTCGTCGTTGGCCGCGCCGTCGGCGCCCTCGGCGCCCGAAGCGTCGGCGGCTACGTTGCCATAACCGGCCAGGTGTACGACGTACAGGTCGCCGTCGCGCGCCACCAGCAGGCCGGCGTCGGCACTGGAGCCGGAGGCGCCGACGTCCGGGATGGGCACGCCGGTGACGTGCACCTCGCAGCCCAGGCCGTCGGCGTCGTCGGCGGATCCGAGCGGGGATGCGGTCACGCCCACGCCGTCCGCGGTGCCGACGAGCGACTCGGCGGCGAGCTCCTGGCAGTCGGAGGCATCGGTGAAGACCGTGCCCGTGGTGTCGCGCATGACCAGATCGGCGTCGTAGGTGCCGGAGGCGTCCAGGCGCATGTCCATATGTGCGGTGCAGCCCGACAGCAACAGCACGGCTGCGGCCCCCGCCAGCGCAGTAAGCCCGCGTAAAGCGCGTGGGCGCGCGGAATGACGGATGACGAGGCAGGGGTTGACGGCCATGCCCCGACGCTACACGCACGCGGATGTGGCGGGAAACACCACCCCGGGAGGGCGCGAATGTGCGGACGAGGGACCTTCGGACGTGACCTTCGGCGACGGATGAGGAAGGATAGGACCCGACCCCGTTGAGTCATGAGAACCAAAAGAAAGAAGGACTCACATGACTGTGTCTGAGCAGGACGTCCGGGCGGCTGCACCGGCCAACGCCCCCGAGGACGTCATTGCCTTTGCCGTCCGTCTCGCCGAGCTCGGCAAGCCGGAAGACGTCTACTTCTGTGACGGTTCCGAGGAGGAGTGGGACCGCCTGACCTCCGAGATGGTGGAGTCGGGCATGTTCGTCCGCCTCAACCCGGAAAAGCGCCCCAACTCCTTCCTCGCGCGCTCGCTGCCCAGCGATGTTGCCCGCGTGGAGTCCCGTACCTTCATCTGCTCCGAGAAGGAGGAGGACGCCGGCCCGACCAACAACTGGTACGACCCGGCCGAGATGAAGAAGATCCTCAACGAGAAGTTCGACGGCACCTACGCCGGCCGCACGATGTACGTGATCCCCTTCTCCATGGGTCCGCTCGGCGGTCCGATCTCCCAGCTGGGCATCGAGATCACCGACTCCCCGTACGTCGTCACCAACATGCGCATCATGACGCGCATGGGCGCCAAGGCCATGGACCTGATCAACGAGGGACGCACCTGGGTTCCCTGTGTGCACTCCGTTGGCGCCCCGCTGGCCCCCGGCCAGGAGGACACCACCTGGCCCTGTAACGACGAGAAGTACATCACCCAGTTCCCGGAGACCAACGAGATCTGGTCCTACGGCTCCGGTTACGGCGGCAACGCCCTGCTGGGCAAGAAGTGCTACGCGCTGCGCATCGCCTCGACCATGGCCCGCCGCGACGGCTGGATGGCCGAGCACATGCTCATCCTGCGCCTGACCGATGAGAAGTCCGGCAAGCAGTACCACGTCACCGCGGCCTTCCCGAGCGCCTGCGGCAAGACCAACCTGGCCATGCTCCAGCCGACCATCCCCGGCTACAAGGTCGAGACCGTCGGTGACGACATCGCCTGGATGCGCCCCGGCGAGGACGGCCGCCTGCGCGCCATCAACCCCGAGGCCGGCTTCTTCGGCGTCGCCCCGGGCACGTCCTACAAGACGAACCCGGTGGCCATGGACACCATGAAGGCCAACACCATCTTCACCAACGTCGCCCTGACCGACGACGGCGACGTGTGGTGGGAGGGCATCGACGCCGAGCTGCCGGACCACCTGATCGACTGGCAGGGCAACGACTACACCCCCGCCGATGCCGAGGCCGGCAAGAAGGCCGCGCACCCGAACTCGCGCTTCACTACGCCCGCTGCGCAGTGCCCGATCATCTGCCCGGACTGGGAGGCCCCCGAGGGCGTTGCCATTGACGCCATTCTGTTCGGCGGTCGCCGCGCCACCAACGTGCCGCTGGTGGCGGAGCAGTACAGCCCCGCGCACGGCGTCTTCATCGGCTCCGCCGTGGCCTCCGAGGTCACCGCTGCCGCCACCGACGTCAAGGCCGGCTCGCTGCGCCACGACCCCTTCGCCATGCTGCCCTTCTGCGGCTACCACATGGCCGACTACTGGGGCCACTGGCTGGAGATGCAGGAGCAGCTGGGCGAGAACTTCCCGAAGGTCTACCAGGTCAACTGGTTCCGCAAGGACGCCGACGGCAAGTTCCTGTGGCCGGGCTACGGCGACAACTCCCGCGTGCTCGACTGGATCGTGCGCCGCTCCGCCGGCGAGGTCGAGGCCATCGAGGGTGTGACGGGCCTGTACCCGAAGTTCGAGGACTTCAACCTCGACGGCGTGGACGTCGACGAGTCCGTCTGGAACCAGATGTACGACATCGACCCCGACGCCTGGGCTGCCGAGATGGACTCCACCGAGGAGTACTACGAGCAGTTCGGTGACAAGGTCCCGGCCGCGATCCGCGAGGAGCTGGCCAAGTTCCGCGAGCGCATTGCCGCCGCCAAGGCCTGAGCGCTGAGCGCTTAGTCGGGTCCCCGGTCCACTGGGCCGGGGACCCGTCGTTTGTGGCGTGGGAACGTCGTCTGGGGCGGGTGTCAGAATTGATGACAAACGGGCTGGTCGCCGTCGGCGTCGTCCTTGAAAACGGCGGAATCACGCGGATGCGGAGTCGCCGCGGGCGTGCGCACACAGCCTTTGTCATCATTTTTGACACGCAGGGCGGCGCTCGGAGGGCAGGTGCGCCCGGTGTCCACAGGCACGGTTCGTGCGGGGGCAGTTCACAGAGCTCGTTCGGGCGGTTGGCGCGGCGTCTTCAACCGGCGCAGCCTCGGGCTATGAGACAGGATGACGACATTCTGGTGCGGGTACGGGCTTGCCATGGCGCCGTTCGGCTACGGGACTTGCACCCGGATCGGACGGAGCGGCGTCACGTCGCGAGGCTGGTCGAGGCACGTGAGCTGATTGCGCACCCCCATGGGGTGGTGAGTTTGCCCGGCGTGGGCTGGGACCTGGTCCTTGCGCGCATCCACGGCGGGGTGATTACCTGTATGCACGCCGCCAGGCACTATGGGTACCCATGCCCGCGGCTGTGGACGCCGGTGCATCTGGCGGTTCCTCGCGGCAGAACAGTGCCCTCGCTCAAGGGTGAGGTGCTGCATGCTGAAGGCTCCCTTGAGCCGCCTCCCCTGACTCGGTTCCCGGTGGCGTCGGCGCCGCTCATGCTGGCGCGCTACCTGCGCTGCGATCCCGACCGTGAAGCGCCACTTATGGCCTGCGACGCCGCCCTTCACCGGGGACATACCAGTGTCGAGGCGATTGCGGCGCTGCTGCGGGGCCCGGGGTCTCGGCAGGCGTTACGGCGGCTGGCGCTGGCCAGTCCGCGGGCGCGCTCCCCGCTAGAAACTCTGGCCCGTTTGCAGTTGCACGACGCCGGGATCCCCTTCGAGGACGGGGTGGTCATTCCGCGTGTGGGAGAGGTGGACCTGCTGGTTGGCGGCCGCCTGGTTATGGAACTGGACGGCTACACCTACCACGAGGACGACTTTCAGTTCGCTAAGGATCGCACCCGTGATCGGGAACTGGTCAGACAGGGGTATCGAGTTGCTCGTTTCACCGGCAAGGACGTCCACCTCGGGAAGGTGGGCGCGGAGGTCCGGAGCCTGTTGGCCGCATGCGATGACCTACTCGGCCGCCCGCACGTGGCTGTCAAAAATGATGACAAACGGGGGCGCCGACGTTCTTGACGGTCTTGAAAATGGCGAAATCATGCGGGCACCGCGCTGGTGCGCGCGGTCGCGCGAGCTGTTTGTCATCAATTTTGACACTGGGCCGCTCCGCCTTGTGTCAAGACACCAGGGTGGCTAGCGTGGCGCTATGACCGCAGCCAGCCGTGCCCTGATAATCGTCGACGTTCAGCCGACCTTCTGCGAGGGAGGCGCCCTGGCCGTACCCGGGGGCAACGCCGTCGCCGCTCGGGTGGCCGACTACGCGTCCGCTCACCGCGGCGACTACGAGCTGGTGGTAACCACCCAGGACTGGCATATCGACCCCGGAGAGCACTTCTCCGATACCCCGGACTTCGTGGACACCTGGCCGCCGCACGGCGTCGCCGGCACGGCCGAGGCCGAGCTGCACCCCGCCCTGGCGGGGCTGGAGCCGGACGTGAGCGTGAAGAAGGGTCAGTACGCCGCGGCCTACTCCGGTTTCGAGGGTGTGGACGAGACCGGCTCCGTACTGGACGCGGTTCTGCGCTACCACGGCATCGAGGCCCTGGACGTGGTCGGGCTGGCCGAGTCCCACTGTGTGAAGGAGACGGCGCTCGACGGCGTGCAAGGCGGCTACCGGGTACGCGTCCTGACCGACCTGACTGCCCCCGTCAGCCCCGAGCAGGGTGAGGCGGCCCGCGCCGCCATGGCGGAGGCGGGCGTGGAACTCGTCCCCTCCGACGCCGACGTCGGCTGACTCCACCGCTGGCGGGGTGCGGCGTGATGTCTACCGAACTCGGCGGTCATATCTACCGAAGTCGGTGGTTTTGTCTACCTCACTCAGTGGGGTGGGTGAGAGCCTGGTCTCACAATGCCGTGGCTACTCGTCAAACTACTCAGCACGCTGCTAGCGTCTCGCCCCGACGCCACCCGGCGTCGGCGGTCGAACCGGCTCTCCGGAGCGTGCCGAACGCAATCCGATCCCCGGAGGAACCACCTAACATGCTGGCCGAGCGAATGTGTTGTTGCTGTCGTTGACGACAGCTCCATACCCGTTCGCCATCCATTCCGAGCGCTCTGCGCTCCCGAGCCCATGTGAGGTGCCCCGTGCACACGTCCGTCCAGGACCCCCCTGACGCCGCGTCGGCGCCCGCCGACGCCGTCCCAACAGCCCTCGCCGCGCCCGGCGCCGGCGCCTCTCCGGCCTCCGCTGCGCGCTCCCGCCTGCGTCGGCTGCGCTCCGACCGGGCGGCCGTGATCGGGGCCGGCATCGTGATCCTGACGGCCCTGGTCGCCTTGTTCGCCCCGCTGATCACGCGCGCCTTCGGCGTGGACCCCTACACCTACGACCTCGACGCCCTGGACGCGGCGGGGCTGCCGCTGGGCCGATTCGGCGGAATCAGTGCCGCCCACCCCTTCGGCGTGGAGCCGCAGACCGGGCGCGACCTGTTCGCCATTGTGGTTGAGGGCACCCGCACCTCCTTCGCGATCGGCATGGGCGCCACCGTCCTGTCCATGGTCATCGCCATCATCCTGGGCGTGTCCGCCGGGTACTTCGGCGGCTGGTGGGACGCGCTGGTCTCCCGCCTGACCGATATCACCCTCGGCTTCCCCAATCTGGTGTTCATGATTGCGGTGTCCGCGATCGTGCCCGCGACCGCCCCACGCGTGCCGGTGATGATCGCCATCATTGGGATTCTCGGCTGGCCCTCAACCGCCCGGGTCCTGCGAGCCCGCACCCTGTCCCTGCGCTCACGCACCTACGTGGGCGCCTCCCGGGCCATGGGCGCCTCCCAGTGGCATGTCGTTACCACGCAGATCCTTCCCGGCCTGGTGGCCACGATCATCGTGTTCACCACCATCTCCATCCCCGGCAAGATCACCTCCGAGGCGGCCCTGTCATTCCTCGGGGTTGGTGTGGCCCCACCCACCCCTTCCTGGGGACGCGCCATCGGCAGCGCGGTGACGTGGGTGAGCACGGATCCCTGGTACCTACTGTTCCCCGGCGCCGCCCTGCTGACGGTGACCCTCGCCTTCAACCTGTTCGGTGACGGCCTGCGCGACGCCCTTGACCCCAGGACCGGTGAGGCCCGATGAACCGCCTGCGCTTTCTTGCCTCCCGCACCGCCCAGACCCTGCTGGTGCTGGTGATCATCGCCTTCGTGACCTTCGCGGTCTTCTCCCTGTGGCCCTCTGACCCCGCCACCATGGCCTGCGGCAAGCCCTGCACGCCGGAGAACCTGGAGCGTGCCCGCGGCTTCATGGGCTACGACCAGCCCTGGTACACCCAGTTCTGGAACTACCTGTCCGGGATCTTCACCGGGCGCACCTTCGGCTCGGGCGCCTCCGCGATCACCTGCGCCGCCCCGTGCCTGGGCTACTCCTTCCGCCTGTCGACGCCGGTCACGGAGCTGATCGTCTCCCGGTTGCCGGTGACCGCATCGATTGCGATCGGCGCCGCTGTCCTGTGGCTGATCATCGGCGTGGGTGCGGGTGCGGTCTCCGCACTGAGGCGCGGCAGCCGCCTGGACCGGGCGATCATGACTGGAACCGTCATTGGCGTGTCGACGCCGTCGTACCTGCTGGGCCTGCTCGGCATCCTCCTGTTCGGCTTCACCCTGGATATGGTGCCCGTCTCCGGCTACGTGCCGCTGACGGACAGTCCCATTGACTGGGCGTGGCACCTGGTTCTGCCATGGTGCGTGCTGGCCCTGATCTCCGCCGCCGTCTACGCACGCATGGTGCGTGGAGAGATGCTGGAGAACCTGGGTGAGGACTACGTGCGCACAGCCCGCGCCGTCGGTCTGCCCGAGCGCCGGGTGATTGGCCGCCACGTGATGCACAACGTGTCCCTGCCGGTGCTGACCTACTTCGCCCTCGACCTGGGCGGCATGCTCGGCGGCGCCGTCATCACCGAGCGCGTCTTCTCCATGCCTGGGCTCGGCGCCCTGCTGATGGACGCCGTCGGCTCCACCGACCTGCCGGTGATCACCGGTGTCACGCTGGTCTCCGCCGCCTTCGTGATTGTGGCGAACCTGCTGATGGACGCTGTGGCCACCTTCATCGACCCACGGGTCTGAGCCCCCGAATTCCACTTCTGCCGTCATCCACCCGAAAGGACAAACTCATGTCTTCCACCCGCCCGACGACGTCGCAGCCCGCCTCCGCGCGGCGCTCCGAGACCGGTCTCGCTGTCTCCCGCCGCGGCCTGCTGGCCGGGGCCGGTGTCTCCGGCCTGGCCCTGGCACTGGCCGCCTGCGGCGCCAACTCCCGCAGCTCCGCCGGTGCTGAGAGTGCCGCGGCCGCAATGGGCGCGTCCGGCGGCACCCTGTACGTGCTCAGCACCGACACCGACATCAACTGGGACCCCGCCAAGAGCCAGTCCCTGGCCACCACTTCCCTGGCGCTGGTGCACCGCCGCCTGACCACCTGGGACATCACCGCCGACGGCGTACCCGCCGTCGTACCCGACCTGGCCACGGACACGGGTACCGCCTCAGATGACGGCCTGACCTGGACCTACACCCTCAAGGAGGGCATCACCCTGGAGGACGGCACCCCGATCACCGCCTCCCAGATCAAGTACGGCATCGAGCGCTCCTTCGCCCCCGCCCTGTCCGGCGGGCTGGGCTACCACAAGACCCTGCTGGCGGGCGCCGGCGACTACACCGGCCCCTATGACGGGGAGCACCTGGACTCCATTGAGGTGCCGGACGAGACCACCATCATCTTCCACCTGGACCACGCCTACGGCGACTGGCCGTGGATCGTGTCCCTGCCGGCCTTCGCGCCCGTGCCCGAGGCCAGCGATGACCCCGCCACCTACGCCCAGGCGCCCGTAGCCTCCGGCCCCTACCGGGTGCAGGAGTACCGCCAGGGCAACTCGGTGACCCTCGCCCGCAACGAGAACTGGTCGGCCGCCACCGACCAGGTGCGCTCAGCCCTGCCTGACGAGATCGTCTTCTCCCTGGGGCAGGACGAGGACACTGTCAGCCAGCGGCTGATCGCCGACTCAGGCAATGACCAGTACGCCTTCTCCGCCCAGCTGCTGACCGCGTCCAAGCTGGCCCAGGTCAGTGCCAACGATTCCGTGTCCGCACGCCTGGCCACCTCCGACCCGGGCCCGCTGCTGTACCTGGCGATCAACACCGAGCGCATCACCGACCCAGAGGTGCGCCAGGCGATCGCCTACGCTGTTGACAAGACCGCCGTGCAGCGCACCCTGGGCGGGGAGCTGGGTGCCGGCATCGCCACCACCTACATCACCCCGGGCATCCCCGGGCAGGAGGACTACGACCTCTACCCCACGGACATGGACAAGGCCAAGGAGCTGCTGGAGGGCAAGGAGGTGCCGGAGCTGATCCTGCTGTCGCAGAACAATGAGGCGCGCCTGGCGATCTCTCAGGCCGTGCAGCAGTCGCTGACCGAGCTGGGGCTGAAGGTGACCATCGACCCGCAGACCACCGATGCCTACACCGAGCGGGCCACCCAGGGCGACGGCTCCACCTACGACCTGACCGTGGTGTCCTGGAACCCCGACTACCCGTCGGCCAACGCCAACATTCAGCCCCTGTACGCCTCCTCCGAGATCGGCCAGGGCGGGCACAACGTCTCCCGCTACTCCGAGCCGGAGGTGGACCGGCTGATCACCGAGGCGCTGCAGGAGACCGACGCGGAGGCGGCCGCCGCCAAGTGGGCGGCGCTGGACCGGCGTATCGCCGAGGATGTTCCCGGGGTCCCGCTGGTCAACCGCCGCAACTCCTTCCTGCACGGCTCGAAGGTGACCGGCTTCTTCGTGGCGCCCTTCCCCGCCTACCCCAACTACCTGGTGCTGGGAGTGAGCGAGTAGTGCGCGGCCGGGAGCAGGAGCCGACCGGGGAGCGGACGGCCGACTCCGACCAGGCCGTGACGGCGCAGCAGGCGACGGACGCGCCGAAGCCCTCGGTCAGAGCCGCGGTGGAGCCCGTCCCGGTGCTGTCGCTGCGCGGCTTCGGGGTGTCCTTCGCCGGCACGGTCGAGCACGCCAGTGCCGATATCGACCTGGACCTGGTGCCCGGCCGGGTGCTCGCCCTAGTGGGCGAGTCCGGGTCCGGCAAGTCGGTTACCGCCATGGGCGCCCTCGGCCTGCTCCCGCCTACCGCCGTCGTTACCGGCTCCGCCGTCGTGGTCGATGCGCCCCGTGCCCCCGACGCCCCCGACCGCACCGCGGACGGAGCGCAGGCACCCGCTGCCCCGCCGGACCTGCAGCTGGTGGGGGCATCCCGGGAGGTGCTTGACGATGTGCGCGGGCGGCTGGTCGGCACCGTGTTCCAGGAGCCGACGACGGCGCTGGACCCGCTGGAGACGATCGCCTCGCAGATCGGTGAGGCAGTACGCATTCATGCGGTGGGTCGTCAGCGTCGCAGCCAGGTGCGTGCCCGCGTGCTGGAGCTGCTCCGGCGCGTGGGCCTGGGGGATGGTGAGCAGGTTGAGCGCATAGCCCGCTCCTACCCCCACCAGCTGTCCGGTGGTCAGCTGCAGCGTGCCTGCATCGCCCTGGCCATGGCGGCGGACCCGCCGGTCCTGATCGCGGACGAGCCGACCACGGCCCTGGACGTCACCGTGCAGGCCGGGATCCTGGACTTGCTGCGCTCGCTGACCGAGTCCGGGGTCGCCGTGCTGCTGATCACGCATGACATGGGGGTGGTCGCGGACGTGGCCGACGACGTCGCCGTCATGCGGCATGGCCGAATTGTGGAGCGGGGCCGTACCCGGGAGCTGTTCGCCCACCCGGGCCACCCCTACACCCGCGCCCTGCTGGCAGCCGTGCCTCGGCTGGAGTCCCTGCGCGCCGGGGACGTGGGGTCCAACGCGGATAACGCAGCGGGTAATGCTGCGGAGGGCACGGCGGGTAACGCAGTGGATGGGGCTGTGGAGGGTACGCAGAGGCCGCAGGAGGGCAGGTCGAGTGCATCGGCGCCTGCGGGCGGGGCCGCGGTTGCGGCGGTTAGCGCCGGTGCCCCTGGCGACGGGCAGCCGCAGGGCGAGTCCGTCGTCGAGATCCGCGGGCTCGACGTCGTCTACCGCAACCGCCGCCGCAGGGTACACGCGGTGCACGACGTGTCCCTGCACATCGACGCGGGCGAGGTACTAGGCCTGGTGGGTGAGTCCGGCTCGGGGAAGTCGACTATTGCCGGCACCCTGACCGGGCTGGTGCCGGTTGCGGCCGGGTCGGTGCGCGTGTGCGGCGTGGAGGTGGCCGGGGCCGGGCGCCGTGCTCTCCTGCCCGCGCGGCGGGCCACCGGCGTCGTCTACCAGAATCCGGCGTCCTCCTTGAACCCGCGCCGTACGGTGGGTGCCGCCATTGCCGAGCCGATGTTCGTGCACGGAGGCTATAGCTCCGCTGAGCGGCGGGCCCGGGTGCGTGAGCTGCTGGATGCCGTCCGCCTGCCGGAGGCTCTGGCGGACCGCTACCCGCATGAGATGAGTGGCGGCCAGCGGCAGCGCGTTGCCATCGCCCGGGCGCTGGCCTTGGACCCGCGGCTGGTGATTGCGGACGAGCCGACCAGTGCCTTGGACGTGTCGGTGCAGGCGGTGGTGCTGGAGCTGTTGCGTCAGCTGCAGTCCGAGCTGGGCTTCGCCTGCCTGTTCGTCTCCCACGACTTGGCGGTGGTGGACTCCCTGGCCACCCGGACGGTGGTGCTCGCTCATGGGCGGGTGGTCGAGGCAGGGCCCACCCGGCAGGTGCTCGCCCACCCGCGCGAGGAGTACACGCGGCGGCTGGTCGGGGCCGTGCCGGTTCCCGACCCCGACGCCCAGGCCCGCCGGCGCGCCGCGCGCCTACGGGCTGCCTGACCCGAACCGGCTCGTACCGGTACCTGCCGCCCGCGCCCTCCCCACCGAGACCGGCACTTGTTACGTGCCGAGACCGGTAGAAGTGACGGCGGTGGTGCCTCCGAGGTGAGTACGGCGCACGGCAAGTTCACAATGCGGGTTCGCCTCCGGTGAAGGGGCTGACGGGAGGCCGGTGCAGGGGTCACCATAGGTTTGAGCCCATATGACGTTCGTTTCCATGCTCCGGGAGGCACCCATGGCCATCGCCCACTCGCACCGTTTCACTGAAGGAGACCTGCCAGTCGAGGCCGGCCGCTACCGCTTGGTAGCCTCCGCTTCCTGCCCCTGGTGCCGCAGAGTCCTCATTGCCCGGCGGCTGCTGGGCCTGACGGAGGCGATCCCGGTCTCCTGGAGCTATGGGCGCGGCGTTGACGGCTTCTGGGAGCTGACCGGCCCCGATGGCGAGCCCGGGCCCGACCCGACTCTGGGGAACGCAACCTCGATTGCGGAGGTCTACGCAGGCACCCCCGGATACACCCCGCCGCCTACGGTGCCGGCGCTGGTGGACACCACCACCGGGCACGTCGTCGTAGACGACTCCGGGGATCTGCTCTTCGACCTTGCCACCGCCTGGAAGCCGCTGCACCGCGCCGGCGCACCGGACCTGTACCCCCTGGACCGGCGCAACTCAACCGACGCTTGGGACAAGTGGATCGGCGAGCACATCAACCGTCCGCACTCTACCGCCACCCATTCCAAGGACACCGAGGAGGCGACGACGGCCGCGAACAGCGTGCTGCTGGCCTTCGACGTCGTCGACACCCTGCTGGCCCGCGCCACCAAGATGGAGGCGTCCCGCGAGGCGGCCCTGACCGTGCAGGACGTGCCGCCGCTGTCCGCCGTGGTGTCCGTGGAGCAGTTCCTGTGCGGTGCCGCTCCCACGGGTAGTGACATTCGCCTGTTCACCACCGTGCAGGCATATGAGTACGGTGGGCGCGCCTACTACCCCGGTGGTGAGGCGCCGTCGGTCGCCTTCTGGCCCGCGCTCGCCCGCTGGTTCCGGGCGCTGGAGGGACGTGTCGGCTGGGTCGGTATTGAGGAGCGCAGCGCACTCGGGCTGTAATGCGGTAAGGCGCGTGCGCAACCGAGTGTGTGGGACAGTTGCGCTGCTTCCCGGACGACGCCGTGCGTCAACGATTGGTGAATGACGAAGTTGCCGCCGTCCGGTGTAAGGGCTTAGCCGCCTTGCCGCGGCGGCGGTGCTTCATGCTTGCGTGACCGGCGCGAATGCGACGTCACGAACGGCGAACCGGTGGCGGCTCGTCACGGCCTGTTCGGCGTCCGTGGTAGCGGGCGTGAGGGCGGATTGGCGGCTTTTCCGGTTTGAGGGCGTGGAGTTCGGGTTGGAGGACTGCTGCGTATCGGTGGTCGCCGGGTGCGCGAGGTCGTTTTCGGGCTGGCGAGGTCGTTTTCGCCGTGCGGAGGTCGTTCTCGGGTTGGAGAGGTCGTATTCGGCCGGGCGCAGGGGGTCGTTTTGGGGATGATGAGGTCGTTTTCGGGCGTGTGAGGTCGTACTCGACTATCCGACTCCGACCGAATACGACCTCATACGCCCCACACCCTCCACATCGTGGAGGGTTTCGGGCCCACGAGGTCGTTTTCGCCGCACTGGGGACGTTCTCGGGCGGATGGGGTCGTATTCGCCGCGTGGAGGTCGTTCTCGGGCCGGCGGGGTCGTACTCGGCCGGGCGCAGCGGGTCGTTTCGGGGGCGGATGAGGACGACCTCCTACGCTCGAACACAACCACCTGATGGGCCGGTTCTCGTCAAACAGGGCCCAGAACACAACCAATACCAACACCGCCAGCTCAAACCCCCACACCTACAAACACGAAGAGCCACCATGTTCCTTCAGCTGGACCGCCTGAGAGTTCCTCCGGGCAGACCAGGCAGGACTACGCAGTCCCCATGGAGCCAGGCAGTCCAAGCGGAGCTAGTCGGCCCAAACGCACCAACCGCCGCCCGCCAGGCCGCCATACCCACACAAGCTAACAGCCCTAAATTCCGGTCGGTGAAATACAGGTCCCGAACGCGAATAACACCCAGTAACCCTGAGAAGTTCTTTGAATTTCTTCCAACGCCCCGCACGGCGCCTATCTGGCTAGGGGGTGGTGGTGGGTTGGGGTGTGGTGTGGGGGCGGATGTCGGTGGTGATGGCGGTTGGGTCGAGGGCGGCGTTGGCGCGCTGTAGGGCGGTGTCGAGCAGGTCTAGTGGTGCGGGGGAAGCGGGTTGGTCGGTGTTGGACACGGTGGTCAGCACGATGATGCCGGGGTGCTCGCCGTTGTTGGTGGTGACTGCTGCGTAGATGCGCTCAATGTGGTGCCCGGTACCGTCCTCGCCGGTCGAGGTCATGGTGAAACCCGCCAGGGCATCCGGCAGACCCTCGATTGTGTGGATGATGCCATTTTCGGAATCGCGTGCGCCGTAGGACCAGAACTGGACCTCCTCACTGGCGCCGTCGCAAGCGGCAATGTCATTGGTAATGGTGGCGAAACTCCCGTTAGGTCTGATAGTGTTCAGATTCAGGGCGAGCGTCTGGTGAACCGTTGCGTCACGCACCTCATATTCTACGGTAACCGCGTGAAACGGCTCTGACAGCAGGACGGCGTTGCGGATACTGGTTTCGACGCGTTTGCAGAGTACTTCCACACGTTTTCCGCGGTAGGCGGCCTGCGTGGTTGCTCCGGGGACGTCTGCGAGGGTCAGGGCTGTGGTGGGGATCGGCTCGGGTGTGGCGGTGGCCTCCTGATCGGCGCCGCCGTGACCACAACCAGTCAGCAGGCCGACCGTCAGTGCCAGTACGAGGAAGGATCTGAGGCAGCGGGCGCGGGTCATGAATCGCTGTTCTGTTCCGGTGTCGCCCGAGTGGGCTGGTGCCGCGTGGGAGTGGTGGGGGTTAGCTGGTGTGGTTGTCATGTCTTTCACCCTTGCCCGGTGTTGGTGGGTTGGGGTGTGGTGTGGGGGCGGATGTCGGTGGTGATGGCGGTTGGGTCGAGGGCGGCGTTGGCGCGTTCGAGGGCGGTGTCAAGCAGGTCCATTGGTGCGGGTGTTGCGGGCTTTTCGGTGTTGGACACGGTGGTCAGGACGATGACGCCGGGGTGCTCGCCGTTGTTGGTGGTGACTGCTGCGTAGATGCGCTCAATGTGGTGCCCGGTACCGTCCTCGCCGGTGGTGGTCATGGTGAAGCCCGCCAGAGTGTCCGGCAGGCCGACGGTGGCATGGAAGGTTCCCCTACCGGATTCCAGAGGACCCTCGGACCAGAACTGGACCTCCTCATTATTGCCGTCGCAGGAGGCTATGTCATCGGCAATGCCTGCGAAACGTAGATTGGGGCGCTTGGTGAACAACCCTAGAGCGAGTGTTTCGTGCACCGTGGCATCGCCTACTTCATACTCCACGGTGACCGTGTGAAACGGATCCGACTGCAGGGCTGCAAAGCGAACGCTGTTCTCGAGGCTATTGCATAGTACTTCCACACGTATTCCGCGGTAGGCGGCCTGCGTGGTTGCTCCGGGGACGTCTGCGAGGGTCAGGGCTGTGGTGGGGATCGGCTCGGGTGTGGCGGTGGCCTCCTGATCGGCGCCGCCGTGACCACAACCAGTCAGCAGGCCGACCGTCAGTGCCAGTACGAGGAAGGATCTGAGGCAGCGGGCGCGGGTCATGAGTCACTGTCCTGTTCCGGTGTCGCCCGAGTGGGCTGGTGCCGCGTGGGAGTGGTGGGGGTTAGCTGGTGTGGTTGTCATGCTTTCACCCTTGCCCGGTGTTGGTGGGTTGGGGTGTGGTGTGGGGGCGGATGTCGGTGGTGATGGCGGTTGGGTCCAGGGTGGCGTTGGCGCGCTGTAGGGCGGTGTCAAGCAGGTCCATTGGTGCGAGGGCTGCGGGCTGGTCGGTGTTGGACACGGTGGTCAGGACGATGACGCCGGGGTGCTCGCCGTTGTTGGTGGTGACTGCTGCGTAGATGCGCTCAATATGGTGCTTGGCGCCATCCTCGCCGGTGGTGGTCATGGTGAAGCCCGCCAGAGTGTCCGGCAGGCCGACGGTGGCATGGAAGGTTCCCCTACCGGATTCCAGAGGACCCTCGGACCAGAACTGGACCTCCTGATTGCCGCCGTCGCAAGCGGCAATATCGCTCGCAATACCGGCAAAGCGCCCGTTGGGCCATATAGTGTTCAAGCCGAGGGCGAGGGTCTCGTGCACCGTGGCATCACCCACTTTGTGCTCCACGGTGACTGTGTGATTCGGATTCGACCGCAGAGCGGCATTACGGATGTTGGTTTCGACGCGTTTGCAGAGTACTTCCACACGTATTCCGCGGTAGGCGGCCTGCGTGGTTGCTCCGGGGACGTCCGCGAGGGTCAGGGCGGCAGCGGGAATGGGCTCGGGTGTGGCGGTGGCCTCCTGATCGGCGCCACCGTGACCACAACCAGCGGCCAGGCCGGCCGCCAGTGCCAGCACTAGGAATGGTTTGAGGGCGTGTACATGTCTCATGAATAACGCTCCTGGAAGTGCTGATTGAAGCTGTTCTTAACGCCAGTCGACGCCGTTCCTAGACCGTCTTCACTTCTGGCCATAGTGTCTAGGTCAGCGTTCGCGTCTTGTTTGTCTTCCTCGCTCAGGCTATTGTACTCTTCGGGGGTTATGAGCCGGTAGCTGCCGTCGGGGTTCTGAACGGTGGCGATGCTGTTGCCGTTCAGTTCTAGGTCTAAATTAGGGTCTTGGTAGCCGTTGAGGCCTGCCGTGTCGGCTGCCCATAGCAGCCTGATTATGTATGAGGAGTATGCCTCATCGGCGATGGCCTTCTGTCTCTCGGTTTCGGTGCTCGCATTGCTCGCCCACGTCTTGCTTGCCTCGTTCTGGAGGTGGCTAATCAGGGCGTCCGAGGCCCAGCCGACACCCTTGGCTGTTCCCGCCGGGGCGTACTTCTTGGCCAGGCCGGCTAGCTCTGAGGCGGGCTTGCCGGCCAAATCGATCCAGGCCTGCGCATACTCGTCGTTTGATTTTTCTGCCTCGATGGCGCCGGTGCCAATGGCATTTGCTATACCGCCTTCGGCGGCGCCCCAGGCTTCTACCACGAGTTCGAGGGTGCTATCGGTGCTGCCTTTGGGAAGGGCGTTGAGCTCGGCGTTGTTGACTGCGGTGCGGAAGTCGATGAGGGCCTGCCCGTCGCGGCCGACGACTCCGAGCACCGCATCCAATGTTTCCTTGCTGAACCAAGGACTGTTATTGATGTATTCACCGGATGCAGCTTTGAGGTTGTAGGTTAGGTCACTGTTGCCAGGCCTGCGGGGCGAGTCGGCGTAGGTGTCGACCAAGGAGTCCATGTAGGTCTCAAGGATGTGCTCAAGGGACTGGGCTCCCTGGACTCCCTGTTTGCCGCGCTCTACTCCGAAGTCGTCCCGGTTCGCTAGCGCCTCCAGGCCACGGGCGGCAATGCTGGCCGTTCCTTGCCTGTCCATTGCGACGATGGGTCCGTAGGTTGAGGCAGAGTCCAGGGCAGCGGCAATGCCGGACACATCGTGGCTCTCATATGCGTGCTGCCCGACCCAATAGTCAACCCGGCTGTCATCGGCAGAGAGAAACTGGTAGGACGCGGATGGGTGGCTACCCAAGTCGTGCATAATGATTGCGGGGATGTCGTAGGCCCAATCCTCATCCGCCTCCGCGATCACACCGGGTAGAAAACGCGACGGCACGCCCCAATTCCAAAGGTTCTGCATACCGCCGTTGTTGGCCTCCTGTTGGAGCTCATCCATCTTCTCGGCTGCGCCCAGTATGAATGGATTACTGGTGCCGTTGGCGTTGTACAGGAGGTATGCCAGCGACTCGGTGCGGTTCCCAAGCCGGTAGTAGGGGGACTCAGGATCGGGGAACTGTGCCTGGTCTACCAGGTCGGAGCCGAACTGCTGCGCATAGTCCGGCTCCCACTGCTGGGTGGCGATCCCGAGCCCGCGCTTGAGCTGCTCGAGTGTCTCCTGGGCCAGTTCGCTCTCGGACCCGCTTACGTTGAAGGCCAAGCCCACATGGTTCCCTACCGCCTCGGTCAGCGCCAGCGTCCCATCGGGTCCCAGAGTGCTGAACAGGGCGGCATTCACATTCTTGTTGCCGCCCCAGGTATCCAGATACTTGTTCAGGGTCTCTATGCGTGGATCGCCCTTCTCAAAGTCCGAGGTGGCGATGTCGGCGCCGAGATCCGCGATGGCCTCCCCGAGGGCGGTCTCCATCTCCTCCAGGGTGTCCGGGTCCTCACCGTTGACCTCGTAGCTAACCTCCCCGGACTCAGGCAGGTTGCCTTCGCTGTCGGAGTTGATCAGGACGATCCAATCGACCTTCGCGGACAGGAATGTCGACTCCTTCCGCAGACTCTCCACGTGCTCGGGCACATGCGCCAGCGACGACGTCGAAAGCTTGAGATCGCGACCCTCCGATGTTGTGGTGTCATAAAGTTCCTCCACGTTTTCCGCGATGGTGGACAGCGAGGTGGCCGCGGAGCGTAGATTCTCAATATTGACCTTGACCAGCGTCATAGTCTTGTCTCCTCAAGCAGGCGATGCGGGCTGGGGAAGCGAATGGCAGGTGGAAACCTGCGCGTCACTCCCAATCCGCCTTCCATGAATCCTCGCCGGGGACCTCAACCGTCTCCGGCTCCGCAGCATGTGCGTCGTAGATGTCATCTCTGTAGTCGCTGAAGGCCTTCCGGATGCTGGAGCCGAGCGTGTCAATGCCCTCGACCCAGTCATCCGATGCGGGCGACTTCCATGCATTCGCGGCCCCCTGGCAAACCCCAGTGCAGACATGCCCGGCGCCATTGGGCGGGGTCAGTTTGTAGGAGATCGAGTTACCAACGTCCGTGTAGTGGTCATACAGGGCGTCGCGGTAGAGATTGGGCTTCGGGCCCGGGTCGTCGGCGTCCGTGTCACCGCACATGCGTGGCCTTCCAGCAGGGTTCAAGAAACGAGACTCCCGTTACCCTACCGTTTTGTTAATGCGAGTGCGAGTGCTTCAGGTCACACGGCGTGTGCTGTCTGCCTCGGCTGCTACCAAGGAGGGCAGCCAGTCACCCAGTCACCGCCCCAACACCGGGTTGTACAGCAGCCGGTTCGGCGTAGTCGGGCACTCCTCGCCCACCGCCATGGGCGCGATCAGCCGGTCCGCCCGCAGGTCCTCCAAGCGCGCCACCACCCGGTCCCGCAGCGTCCACGGGTCGATCGTGTTGAGGTAGATCTTGGTGCCGCCCTCAAAGCCCGCCAGGGTGGACACCCGCCACTTCAGCGTGATGTGCCAGGGCATCGGCTGGTCGACGTCGAGCGGCTTGTGGTGCCACTCCTCGTTGCTGGGCACATCCGCCCCCGTAGCGGCGTGCAGTGCATGCAGCAGGTCGGAGACGGCATCCACCTCGTCCCGGCTCATCAGCCACGGCTCACAGGTGGCCGACGTCGAATACACCTCCAGCGTGGGGTAGCGGTGCCCGAAGCCCGCGAATGCGACGGCGTGCTCGTTGGACGCCACCAGCAGCCCCCGGTAGGCGGCGTAGTCCACGCCCATCTCGTTGTACAGGTTCGGGTTGGCGCGCACCCGCTGCAGCTCCAGCTCCGAGGACACGCCCCGCTCGTCAATCGCGACCAGCTGCTTGTGCAGGTGATCGAAGGAGGCCCCGGCCGGGCGCAGCCAATTCTGGAACACCGCCACATACCGCACCCAGCGGTTGGCCTGGTAAAGGTCGTGGGCGGCCTGCACGGACAGGCGGACATAGGCGCGGTGCTCGGCCGGGGTGAGCGTGCCCGAGCCGGCCAGGGCGGAGGAGTCGACGGCGTCGTCGGTGAAATGCCTTCGCGCCACGATCACGTCGTGACCGCCGGCGAAGAACGCCGCCAGGTATTCGCGGCGGGCGTCTGCATCCATACTCTCCCAGGCCTCCGGGCTGCGTCCGGAGGCGCGCAGCTTGGCGCGGGCCACCCGGGCCACGTGGGCGGCCCCCGCAGGATCGGCCAGGTAGGCCTCCATCCGCTCCCGGGCGGCGTCGGGCACCTCATAGCCGTGGTTGGCGTGCCAGTAGTCGTAGGACAGGATCTCGAACAGGTTCGGGATGCGGCGGAACTCGGCGACAGTGTCGAACAGCTCGGAGGCGGGCAGGGCGTCGATCCGCTCGAAGCCTCCGCCGGGAGAGGCCACCACCCGGGACTTCTCCGGCGGGGTCTCGGTGTAGTGCGCCGGGCAGAAGGTGCAGGCGCGCGTGCGCTCGGCCTGCGTGAGCTCGTGCACCTCAGCCGCAGGGTGGGAGATGGGGCGGTTGCCGCGCCCGGGCACGGTCCACACCTCGGTGCCGGTGAAGGGACTGATCTGCTTGACGGTCCCGTCCGCCATACGCGTCAGCGGCTCGGCGGAGGGGGAGTACGGCTGGAGCATGCCCCCAAGTATCGCGCCGCCGTCGCCCTACCGGGCCGATATCGGCCGCTCACTCCCGGCGGCCCACCCCGCAGTTTCGGTGCTCAGCCCAAGGCGGAGGCTGCTGCCCAGTGCGTTACTGCGCCCGGGTGATCGAAGCCGGCATGTCGGCCTGCCTGGCGAGGAGGACGACGTCGTAGTCGGTGTGCCCAATGACGTACAGGCCCGGCCACGAGCCGACGGCCGCGTAGTACAGGACGAGCACCTTGCCGGGCTCGTACCAGCCGATATCACCTGGCTGTGGGGCGGCGGCACTCATGCCCGTGGTGTCCAGGTCCTGCGGCAGGGAGGCGGTCAGCTCCTGGCCGCCGTAGTCGGAGAAGCTGACCTCCAGGGGCAGCTGGGCGAGCAGGGAGCGGGTGGCGGCATTGTCATCGAGAGTTGCCTCCATGACGGTGCCTTCGAAGGCGTTGCCGAGGCTGATATGGATGGGGATGGGGGACATGGTGGCCTCCGAGGCGGCGGACGGGTTGCTGATGGAGGCGTCCGCGGGGGCCGACACCTCACGGCCGGTTGCCGACGACGCCGCCGCACCGCCGGTCCGTGGGGCGCAGGCCGCCAGTGCCGGGGCACTCAGGACAATGGGCAGACCCTGCAGCAGACGACGGCGGGTCGGCATGTAAGCGAAGCGTGACACTACTCCAGTCTACTCGCAGGCAATTCCGTCATTGTCGCGGTCTAGTGCGCTGCGGTAGCCCGGTTCGCCGGCATAGATCGGAGCGGCGCCCGCCGCCCTGGCCTCGCTGCAATTCTTGTAGTACACCGAGGTGTCCTGCTGTGGCATCAGAGGCACCGGCGTCCACAGGCTCGGTTCGCGCACCCCCAATCCACAGGGCTCGAAGGGCACAGGTGCGCGGGCGGGGCGGTTACCCGACGCTGGATACGCGGGCAAACCACCCGCGGGATACGGCCAACGCCGGCCACGTCCCAGACTCTTCAAGGAGGAGACCATGAAGCACACCCTGCTGACGCTGCACAACGCCTGGGCCCTCGCCCACGGTACCCCGCCCGTCCTGCGCGGGCCGGACGGAGCGCCCGACCCGGACGGCGAGGCCGGCATGGCCACCGCCGAGTACGCGATCGGCACCCTCGCGGCTGCGGCATTCGCCGGCCTGCTGCTGGCCATCATGCGGTCCGGGAGCCTGTCCGGCATCCTGCGGGGCGTTATCGAGTCCGCGCTCTCGGTGGGCTGAGGCGGACATGTGGACACCACCGAACCCGTGGTCGAACGCGCCCGCGAGCCGCCTAGTTCACAGTGCCGTCCCATCCTCCCCGGGCCGGCCACCCAGCAGCCAGGGCGGCCGTGGTGACCCGGAGGCTGCGCCTGGCCGTG
>NZ_PIZD01000022.1:37321-82058 GCF_010365615.1 Actinomyces sp. 565 | reverse complement strand
CGGGCATGGTGACGGCAGAACTTGCCGTCACCATGCCCGCGGTCGCACTGGTCCTGCTGCTGGTTCTGGCCACCATCAGTGCCGGCCTCACCCAGCTGCGGGTCACCGACGCCGCCCGCGTGGCCGCCCGTCAGGCCGCGATCGGTTCAGGCGACGTCGTCGGCGCCGCCCAGCGGGCGGGCGGCCCGGTAACGGTCAGCGTTGAAACCGGTGAACTCACCTGTGTCACAGCAAGCCGCCGGGTCCCAGGGCCGCTGGGCGGACTGGGACTCACCGCCCGCTCGCGCGCCTGCGCCTACACCGAGCCCGCCCCTGCGCAGGCGGGTGTGCCATGAGGCGGGCCATGCGTCCGTTCCTCACCCCGGGCAATGGCACACGGGCGTGCGGCACGGGCCGTGCCGCAGCACCGGCGGGCCGCGAGCGGGGCTCCGGCACAGTCATGGTGCTGGGCATCATCGCCGTCGCCCTGTGCCTGGCCCTAGGCGCCGCCGGACTGATTCAGGCCCAGGCCGCCGCCGGGCGGGCCCGCTCGGCGGCCGACCTGGCGGCACTTGCCGGGGCGACGGCGCTGAGCTCGGTGCTCGCCCCCGCCGACCCCTGCGCCACCGCCCAACGGGTGGCCCAGGCCAACGGCGCAGAACTGGGCACATGCGAGATTGACGGCGAGGACGTCACGGTCATGGTCACTGTGCCCACCCGAGTACTCGGGATTCCGCGCCGTGCCGGTGCCGCCGCCCGCGCTGGACCGGTTAACCCGCTGTGAGTGACGCGCCGGAGACGACGCCGGCGGGAACCCCTCGCCCGGCCGCCCCGGTCCGCTGTACCGGGGCGGCCGCGGCCCGATCAGCTGTACCGGGGCAGCCGCGGCCCGATCAGGAAGCCGCGAGGCACTACATCGGCATGACGCGGTTACCACCGCACCCGGCCCCGTAAATTCCCTGCGACGTCGAGCACCGGGGTGGAACGGGCCAGCACCGGGTGCCGCGGTAGGAGGGATGGGCGGGAGAAGTGATGAGAGGATGACATGGTGAATGCTGCTGCCGTACTGCCAGTGGTTGCGGCCTGCCTGACCGCCGTGGCCTCCGTCGGTGTAGCCGCCTGGCCCGCCTCCGGTTTTGCGCGGGCCTACGTGGACGGCCTGGAGCGAGCCGTGGAGAACCAGGACCAGGAGGACTCCGCGGACGCCGCCACCGCCACTGCGCGCATACGCTTCCAGCGACTGCTTGACCCACTTCCACAGGGGGCGCTCGCAACGCTCCTGTGCGCGGTGACCCTGGTTTGGGGACTTGGCCACGGGGCGGTGGTCGATACGGCTCTCGCCCTGCCGGTGGTGGCCCTGCTCGGCGTGGCCGGCAGTGTCGATGCCGTCTGCCACCGGCTGCCCAATCGCCTGCTCGTTACCGCCGCGCTCTGGCTACTGGCGGTCATGGCTATACGCGCCCTGGGAAACATGGTCTTGATCGCGCCGTCAGCTGCGGAGCCGTGGACGGTGGGGCGGGCGGTGCTGTGCGCACTGGGCGCCGGGGCGGCGATCCTGGCGATGTGGCTCATACCCGCCTCCGGCATGGGGCTCGGGGACGTGAAGCTGTGCGCCCTGCTGGGATTGTGGCTCGGTTACATCGCGGTGGAGTGGGTGGTCACGGGCCTGATACTGGGCTTCATACTCGCCGGGCTGATGGCCATCGGACTTCTGCTCACCCGCCGGGCGGGGCGCAAGGACAAGCTCGCCTTCGGCCCCTACCTGGCTGCGGGCGGCTGGCTCGCCTGGCTGCTGGCTGTGGCCTGACCATGGCCTAACGCCGCACCGGGCACGGGGCGCCGGTCGCGGCCGGGGCGCCGGTCGCGGCCGGGGCGCCGGTCGCGGTGGGCGGGCCAATGTCACCTGCGCTCTACGCCGCCGTCATGGCGGTGGTGTTTGCGGGCACACAACCCGGGGGCGGCATGACCGCCACCGTGCGAACAGCCCCGACAGAATTACGCGGCCGCGACGTCGTCGGGGATGGCATCCAGCAGCAGGCGCAGCAACGCGATCGCGCCGGCCTTGTCCAGCGGCTCGTTGTTGTTGCCGCACTTGGGCGACTGCACACAGCTGGGGCAGCCGGCGGTGCACGCGCACTCGGAAACCACCGCAAGCGTCGCCTCCAGCCAGGCGCGCCCCGCCCTGAAACCCCGTTCGGCGAAGCCGGCGCCACCGGCCTGTGCATCGTGCACGAACACCGTGGGCGCGAGCGTCTGCGGGTGCAGCGCCGTCGACAGTCCGCCGATGTCCCAGCGGTCGCAGGTGGCCAGCAGCGGCAGCATGCCGATCATGGCGTGCTCGGCGGCGTGCAGGGCGCCCGGCAGCTCATCCGCCTTCAGGCCCGCGCGGGCGGTGAGCTCCACCGGCACCGTCCACCACGCCGACGCCGTCGGCAGCACATGCTCGGGCATGGACAGCGGATGCTGGGAGACCACCTCCATGCCCGGCAGTGCCAGCTTGTTATAGCCGACCACCTGGCTGGTGACTTCCACCGACCCGAAGGCCCACACCACGCCGTCGGCCCACTCCTGCCGCTCCCGCTCGGCGGTGATGCGCACCGAGCTCTGCTCGCGCGCCCGGGTGCGGTAGCCGACCGCCGTCTTGCGGCTGACGACGGCCGCCTCCTCGGTCAGCTCCTCCACCAGGTAGGTGCGGCCCTGGTGGATGTAGACCGCCCCGGGGTGGACGGTGGAGTCCGCGGACGCCCCGGACACGGTGCCGACGACGGCGCCGGTCGCCTCCTCCACCACGGGCACGTCCGCCGGCCCGTCCCCGCGCAAGGAGGTCAGGTCCTGGGCCCGGCCCGGCAGGCTCGTGTTCCAGAACCAGCCGGCTGGGCGGCGTCGCAGCGCCCCGCGGGCGGCGAGCTCCGTCAGTAGGGACTCGTCGGGCAGGCCGAACAGGGGCAGGTCGTCGGTGCGCAGCGGCGACTCCGAGGCCGCCGCGCATAGGTGTGGGGCCAGCACGTAGGGGTTGGCGGGGTCGAAGACAGTGGCCTCCGGGGCGGCGAACACGTCCTCCGGGTGGTGGACCAGGTAGGCGTCCAGCGGATTGTCGGAGGCGATCAGCACCGCCACCCCGCGGCTGCCGGCCCGCCCGGCCCGGCCCGCCTGCTGCCACAGGCTCACCCGGGTGCCCGGCCAGCCGGCGATGATCACGGCGTCCAGGCCGGTGACGTCGATGCCCAGCTCGAGGGCATTGGTGGTGGCCAGGGCCCGCAGGCGGCCGTGGCGCAGGTCCTGCTCCAGGGCGCGCCGCTCCTCGGGCAGGTAGCCGCCCCGGTAGGCGGCGACCGTGCCCGCCAGCTCCGGCTGGGACAGGCCGAGCGTGTGCCGAGCGCGCTCGGCCACGATCTCCGCGCTGCGGCGCGAGCGGACGAACACCAGCGCCCGGGCGCCCACGCTGAGCAGGTCCACCAGCAGCTCGGCCGCCTCTACGACGGCGCTGCGGCGGGCGGCCGGGTCCTCCGTCGGGTCGGCCGTGTCCGGGCCGACGGGCGTGGCGGGCCGGGAGGCGGGGGATGGCGCCGGTGGGTGCGGCGAGTCTGCCTGGCTGGTCGGCGTCTGCGCCGAGGAGGGGTCGTCTTCCACCGAAGATGCGGTCACATCGCCCGGGTGGTTCAGGCGAGGGTCGGCGGTGGGGAAGTCACTCGCCTGCGCCAGGGCCGCCACCGAGTTCTCCCAGGCCGCCCAGGGATCCAATAGGGCCGGCTGCCACAGGGCGAGGGTGTGCTCACCGGTGGGGGCGGCGTCGTCGGTGATGGCGGTGATGGCCTCGGGCTCCGCCCCGATCAGGCGGGCCGCCGTGACTGCCGGCTCGGCCGCCGTCGCCGACGCACACAGCACCACGGGCTCGGGGCCGTGCGGGCGCAGGCGGCGCACCAGCCGCAGCAGCCGACGCAGCACCAGGGCCACGTGGGCGCCGAGAATGCCGCGGTAGGCGTGGCACTCGTCGACCACCACGTAGCGCAGCGAGCGCAGCAGGCGGTTCCAGCGCTCGTGGCCGGGCAGGAGCGAGAAGTGCAGGAAGTCGGGGTTGGTGAGGACGACGTCGGCGTGGGCGCGGGCCCAGTCGCGCTCGGGCAGCGGAGTGTCGCCGTCGCAGGTGGCGGCGTGCACCGTGCGCAGTGAGCCGCCCGGGACGCCCGCCTCGCGCTGAACCGACTCCAACTCGGTGATCAGGCGGCCCAGGGCGGCGGCCTGGTCGGCAGCGAGTGCTTTGGTGGGGGACAGGTACAGGGCGGTGGGGCGGCGCCCGTAGGCGGAAATGTGGCTATCGGTGTCTGCGCGCTGGGCGGCCAGGACCTCCGAGAGTGCGGGCAGCCAGGCGGCCAGGGACTTGCCCGAACCGGTGCCGGTGGCGAGCACGGTGTGGTGGCCCGCATGAACGGAGTCGGCGGCGGCAACCTGATGCGTCCAGGGGCGGTTCACGCCCAGGCGGGCGTAGGCGGAGACCAGGTCGGGGTCCGCCCAGGTGGGCCACTCGCCGTGGCGGCCGGGGCGGGCCGGGGTGCGCTGCAGGTGAATCAGCCGGCTGTCGCGCGCGCCGATGCCTTCGAGCAGGTCGGTGAGGTCGCGCGCGGGCGAGTGCGGCTGGGTGGTCATGGGGCAAGTGTGCCGCAGGGGCCTGACGAGAACTGATAGCCGGGTGGTCGGGCGGGGGTGAGGCGGAGAGAGCGGGGCGGTTCCGAGTGGAGCCGTTGGGGTTGTGTAGGTTCCGGGCGGGGCCGGCGCCGGGTGGGGCCCGTCCCGAGCGACGCAGGTTTCGTGCGGGGAAGGGTCGGCCCGGGTCGAGCCGGTGCGGCTGCACACTGGAGCTGTCAGGACAAAGTCGGCCGATCGTGTCTTTTCGTTGAAATCACGCGGAAATGGCGATTGGGCTGGAGATTGGTGATGACGCTCCAGTGTGCAACGAGGGCCTCGTTGCACACTGGAGGTGTTCTGCCGCCGAGGCTGTTTCAGTGAAACCGCGGAATCGCACGGAATTGGGAGTCGGTGTCGGAACGGTTGCGTGCAAGTCGGAGCCTTAGGGGCATATACGTGATCGGCGACCGCGAGGCATGGACGCGATGCCGCTGCTTCCGCGATCTCGGTGGTGCTCTTCCGAGTCGCAGCTGGGTGCCAAGCCTTACTCATGAGCAGATTGCGTCCCGCGCCATCCCGGGAGGACCTCGTGATCATGGGGTTGTCGCGAGTAGGAGCATCTTGCTAGCATTTTACGAAAGTGTTAGCAGGAGGCTGTCATGGCAGATGTTCTGGTTCGGAACCTGCCCGATGGGACCCACCGGGCATTGAAGGCGCTGGCGAAGTCGCATGGTCGCAGCATGGAGGCCGAGATACGGCAGATCCTGGGACGGGCTGTTGCCGCGAATGACCGGCCCGGCCTTGGTTCGCTGCTGACTTCGATACGCGACGAGGTCGGGCCTGTGGAACTCGACATGGATCGTGACGACGCTCCCTATGTCCCGGTGGACCTGTCGTGATCATTCTCGATACGAATGTCATCTCCGAGCCGTTGCGTAGTGCACCGGAGCCGGCGGTTGTTGAATGGCTCGATCGGCAGCCTCAGGAGTCGCTGTTCGTGACCGCCCTGACGCTTGCCGAGTTGCGGCGGGGTGTCTTGGCCCTGCCGGAAGGGCGACGACGAGACACGCTCCAGTACCGATTGGAGGAGACGCTGCTGCCGTTCTTCAGTGACAGGGTCCTTCCGTTCGATGATGCTGCCGCAAGCGCGTGGGCGCAGTTGCAGGCGCGGGCAGCCGCCAAAGGGCGCCCCCTGCCGGTGATGGACTCCCTTATCGGGGCAATCGCGTATGCCCACTCGATGACACTGGCCACGCGGAATGGGCGCGACTTCAAGCCAATGGGATTGAAACTCATCGATCCGTGGACGGCATGAGTACCGGTTCGGTTGGCGCCTCAGACGGCATCTGCCACGATTACCGTATGCGCATCGAATCGCTCGGCTCGCTTACCGAGGCGGCGCTTGCCACAGCCGCTGACGGGGCCGTCTACGGGCGCGGCCCGGGCCTGGTGGACGCGGTCGGCGAACTTCGAATCGCTGACGGCGCCCGGGCGGCGGCGCCCGCACGACTTCACAACACCACCCGCCTGCGCAAGCAGCTGGAGAGGAACATTGACGACTCCAGCGGCGTGGCAGTCGATGTCTGCCAGCGCGCCGTGAGGCTCTACGCCCGCGCCTGCTGCGCGAGCCCGCCCGCGCCTGCTGCGCGAGCCCGCCCGCGCCTGCTGCGCGAGCCCGCCCGCGCCGGGCAAGCTTGGGCGCTAGCTGGCTAAGTTCCGCCTGGAATCCTCCGGGTGGCCCTCGCTCATCCTGGCGGAGTTCCTGCCGGTGCTGGGGAACGAGGGCCTGAACGTCTGCCGGCGTGCGGCGGCCAAGGCGGAGGCGGCAGCCGAGACCGAGGGGAGGAGCCCGGACTTTGAGCTGAAGCAGATGCTGCTGGAGCTAGCCGATCACGACGTCGACGTCGACCGCGCCGTCCAGCTGCTGAGCCTGGGCGAGCACGCCGAGTACGGGGCGATCGTCGAGCGGCTGCTTGCTGCGGGTCGCCGTCGGGAGGCAATGGCCTACCTGGACCGGGCGGTCGACGAGGGGTGCGTGTCCATGAGCAACCTGGACTACTGACGCAGGCGAGGTGGCGGGTACTGGATTGATCTGCTGCGTGCGGCCGAGCTGTACCGCGAGGGCGGGCGCGACGAGGACGAGCTGGACATGGTTCGCGCCCTGTTCCGTCGTGCGCCCGCGCCGGAGATGCTCGACGTACTCACCACGGTCGGTGGCTGGACGGGCCGGGAGGGTGCGGAGCGGGATGAGGTGCTGGCCGCGGCTGCCGACGGCGTGGCAGGCGGCGGGGCGACGGAGTCTAATGATGCGGCTTCGGAGGGAAGCCGCGTGGCGGGGGCTGGTGTGCGGCCGGTGCCGGGGCGCCCGGCGCGGGCCGTTGGGTTGTGAGGCGGGGGGTGACGGTCCTTGGTGCCCGGGGCCGTCTACTACGCCGGTTAGGGCTTTAGTACGCCGGTTAGGTGTCTGTTGAAGGGCTCCGGAGCCTTCAGCACAGGTCTAACAGGCGTAGTAAACACCGAAGGGGCGTACCCAACACACTCTGCTGCCCCGCAGCCTCAGCACCGGCAGACCGTGGCGTCGCGGAGACCCGCACCGTCAATCGCCACACCCCCAAGCCGGAAGAACCTGGTTGGCCAGAGGGTCCGGTCAACACCGTCGTGCACCTGTTCTACGGCGTCGGTGGGGATCCCGTGCGGGTTGAGTCTTTCCGAACCGGATCGAGATCACCAGCCCGGGAAGGTTTCAGGGGCCGGTGAATCCCGCTGATCCGGCCTCGATCAGCCGGGATCCCCGGGCCACCCGGAGGGCGGTCAATAGCGGGTCGGGCCGCATATCAGGCAGCATGAGGCCTTCCGACGCCCTCCGGGCGCGCCTGCCCTGCTGGCGTCGGTGAGAGCCCAAACCCTGAGAGGAAGAACGTGCCACACATCGTCACGCAAGACGGAACCCGGCTCTACTACGAGGACTTGCCCGCCAAGGAATCGGGCGCGGCGGAGGAGACGCTCCTGGTGATCCACGGCCTGGGCTCCTCCCACTATGACCTGGCGGAGTTCATCGACGACCTGAATCAGGACTACCGGGTGGTCTTCTACGACCAGCGCGGGCACGCCGATTCCGACCGCGCCCGCATGCACCTGAACGTGCGCACCCTCGGGCAGGACCTGAACGACGTCGTCGAGCAGCTCGGGCTGGACGGCGTCACGGCTATCGGCCACTCCATGGGGGCTGCCGCCATCTTCAGCTACGTGGGCCAGTATGGAACCGGACGCCTGCGGCGCATTGTCGCGGTGGACATGTCGCCGTACCTGCGCAACGACGGCTGGAAGGGCGGCATCGGAAGAGGCGAGTGGACCGATGAGGACTTCCACCGCGATCTGGACCGCCTGTTCGACGACGGCGGCTACGGTTCTTGGTACATCGCCAAGACCCTCATGAACCCGAAGCTGCAGAACCTGCCGGCCGACCAGGAGGAAGAGGCCATTGAGGCGATGCGTGAGTCGGTCGACCCGCTGTCCTTCGCTGCTCTGTGGTACTCGCTGTTCCGCACCGACCAGCGCCCGGTGATGGACCGGATCGACGTGCCCTTCCTGTATCTGATGCCCGAGATCCCGCTGTACTCGACGGTGAACACCGATTACATACGCGCGCATGTCACCGGCGGCTTCACCCTGGCCGACGACTTCCCCGACACCACGCACCTGATCCTGTCGGAGGCGCCTCACGAGGCGGCGGCCCGCGTGCGGGCCTTCGTGGTGGGCGACTAGCGGCGCGCGTGAATGCGGCTTCGCGGGGAACTCGCGTGTCGTAAGGCGCCGCGGAGAGCGAAGGCCCGAGGAGCCGCGGAGAGCGAAGGCCCGAGGAGCCGCGGTAGGGCGCGGACCACCCGGGCGACCGTTTGGGAGGACGGATTGCCGGCGTCGGACAGGGATTTGTGCAGGGACTTGCGTCCGACGCCGACCTGCTCCGCTATCCCGCTCATGCACAGTCTCCTGTTCTCCTGAGGATCTCGAGTCTCGTGCGCGCCTTGCTGATGTCGGTGCGTTGGGTTTCTTTGCTGCCTCCGAGGAGCCGGAGATCTGGCTGGGGAACTATCTGCGAGCACGGTAGCGTCGCCCCGGTGCCTGGTACTCATTCGGCCCCGCGTAAGCATGCGCAGATGCAGGCGACCCTGCCGCCCGAGGATCTCGAGGCGATGCTGGATCTATCCCGCTTTCTGGGACAGGTTGCGGAACCGGCCGCGCTCGTCGGGCCGGACGGCAAGACTGTAGGTCTACCGGCGGAGGTACACCGGGTGCTTATGGACGTCGTGCACGCCATGTCGCAGGGCAGGGCGATCATGGTGGCGCCGGTGGATCAGGTACTGACGACCCAGGAGGCTGCGGACTACACGGCTGCCCTGTGTCGCGCGCGCGAGGGATTAAGCTGACGTGATGCCTGGAGCCTCCTTTCGCCCGCGTCGAAGTCCCCTCGGCCCGCAGGGGCGGACGACGCGTTTCATAGCGTGTCGACTGCTCGGGACTGCCCGGTGTTCTACCTTGGAGGCTCTGGCGGAGAAAGTGGAAGCAGAGCGATGGCATCGATGTTTACTTCAGTGAAAAATGAGTATTACGGCAATTCTCCTGATGTGGTGCGGTCGGGGTGTCTTGATGTTGAACGTGCCTGCTAGGTGACAGTCAAGTCCATCTGCCCGTATTTTCTTGGTGTCAGGAGTCCCCTTGTGGTCAGCGGACTGTTTTTAAGGCGAGGCCAGATGTCTTCGTGCAGCCATGTATTGGAGATTTCGGACTCGGTGAGGAGTTTATCCATTATCACGAAGATGGTGAATATTGAGCGTGGCTCGAAGTTGCCGTACTTCTGCTTGGCCCTCCGCTTAATGTTCATGGGTAGTGGTGGTGCGTCGAGAACTGAGTGATTCCAGATGCGGGCGTGGTGTGCGATGCGGTTGCGCAGGTATGCCAGAGAGCGTATTTGGTTTGCCAGAGGGGCTCGCGCAACTCCTAGGGATGAGGCGATATTATCAAGGATCGGTGTTCCGCTGCATGCCTGGATGCACCTCGAGAGTGTTCCGAATGACAGCGCTTCGGATACTGCCCACACGGGCATGTGGTCGTATGCCTCCGCCGGGTACTTGCCCTGCAGGTCCTTCTTCGACTCGTCGCGGTAGTGAGAGACGTAGGCTTCTTTACTTCGATCAAGATCGCGAAGTACGTGCTCTTCGATCGGTTCCTCATTTGGGTTGGGGGGCTGGGTGAGCTCCATGCCGCGGGTCAGCGCGCCCTCCGGCGAAGTGTACTGAGCGTAATGATGTGCGAACGTTGTTCGTAGCAGTATCTCAAGCTTTTGTATGGCCTCAAAGGCGAGTGTGGCGACGGCCTGCTCGGTTTCGTAGGCCTCCCGAATTGCGGAGAAGTTAGCGCCTTTGACGAACCTGTTGTCGCCGGTTTCAGGGGACCGTTGCCAGTAGCGGAAGTATCCGGAGAAGCGGTAGTAGCTGACTTGCGATAAGAACCTGAGGCAGGCCTCGTCATCGTCAATGATGAGGCCGCGGCAGTGAAGTTGTGCCACCTGTTCTTGTAAGCTGAGCCAGGTTTTCGGCATTGAACCTGATCCGTCCAGAGTAGAAAAGGCCCCAGCCATTTGGGCGTGGCTGCGATGAGTCATAGGCCTGGCTGGGGGGCGATTGATCCCATTGTAGGCACCAACGTGCCCGCGGCGCATGCGTTTGCGCGTGTGAGTTGGGCACCGTCACGCTCATGGCACTGCTCCAGCCCACGGGCGACGAACAGGTGGCTTCGGATGGCCGTGAACCGGTTGGCAGCCGAGCGTTCGCTCACGCCGCCCCGCGCACGCCTTCCAGCAGGGGACTGGCCTGGCCGGACCAGGAGATGACCAGTTGATCGCGGGCGCGCGTGGCGGCCGCGTACAGCAGCGAGCGCTCGCGCAGCAGAGCATCGTCGTGATCGGCCTCGGAGTACTCCTGGTCCCGCAGGGACCGGGGAATGGCCTCCACGGACACGTCGAAGAGCAGCACCTTGCGGAATTCCAGTCCCTTGGCGCGGTGCATGGTCATGACCACCGGCCGGCCCCGGCCGACCGCCTCACGCTCCACGGGGCGCACCTCCACGCCTCGGTGCGCCAGGATGGCGATGGACTCCGGGGCGCCCGCCCCCGAGGCTGGGTCCTCCTCAAGCCACAGGTTCAGCGGTACCGCGGCATCATCGAGTTCGGCGGCGCCGCTCCTGCCCCGCTGCGGCGTTACGCCTGACCAGCTCGACGGTTTGGCATACGGCGACGACGGTCTCGGCGCCGAGGCCGCCGTCCCGCGGCGTGGCGCGGAGGATCGGCTCTACGAGTGATCCTGCTGATGACGCGTGTGCCGAGGCGCTTCGTAGCCGGGTGCCGGATGACGGTCCAGAGGATGTCAATGGCGAACGCGATGGGCTCGCTGGAACAGGGATATCCGAGCAGGTGGGTGGCCAAGGTGGCAAGCAGGTGGGCGACCAAGGCAACGAGCAGGTGGCGTAGGACGGAAGAGAGCAGGCTCTGAGGCAATGATGTACTCACGCATGAGTGGTGGTCGGATTGCTCTTCACTGCCGTATGTCCGCGACAATGCGGGGATTCCGCCGGATCGCGCCACGGACAGCCCAGCCTGCGGTCAAGTCGCGGTTGCCTGCAGTTGTGCTCGGATGATGATGGGTGGCTCCGGTTCGGAGACTGACGATGTCGGTGGTATGCGGCAAACTTGTGCATGAGACCGGGACGCGAAGGAGGACCCCATGGCCGTAGTCCGTGTGGATGTCGCGCCCGATCTGCTGCGCTGGGCTGTCAGGCGGGCGCGCTGGGACGAGGAGACCCTCCGCCGTCGCGCTCCCAAGTTCGACGACTGGATTGATGGCACCAAGCGCCCCACCCTCAAGCAGGTGGAGAAGTTCGCTTCTGACACCCACACCCCCTTCGGGATGCTCTTCTTGCCCACGCCGCCGGTCGAGGAGATCCCTATCCCGGACATGCGGACCGTTCGCGACGCCGGAATCCGCGAGCCATCCGCCGACCTGCTGGAGACGATCTACCTGTGCCAAAGGCGCCAGGACTGGTATCGCGACGACGCCCTGGAACTGGGCGCTTCCCCGCTCGGCTTCGTGGGGTCCGCAACGCTGGCGACTCCGGCGGAGGATGTAGCCGCCCGTATAAGGGACGTGCTCTGCCTGGATGAGCGGTCCGTCTCTAACTCGGCAGCCGCGATGACGGACCTCATCAAGCGTGTTGAGACCATCGGGGTCCTGGTCATGGTCAGTGGGATCGTAGGTGCGAACACGCACCGCGTGCTCGACCCGGAGGAGTTCCGGGGATTCGCCCTAGCTGATGACATCGCTCCCCTCGTCTTCGTCAACGGTGCCGATACGAAGGCTGCGCAGATCTTCACTCTCGTCCATGAGCTCGCCCACCTGTGGCTGGGGCGCAGCGCTCTCTCCGACGCCACTACAGGTGCTGTGAAGGGAACGAAAGAGGAGGAGCGCTGGTGCAACCAGGTTGCTGCGGAGGTGCTGGTTCCCCTCGACTCGCTCCGTGAGGAGTGGGCAGGAAGCTACGGTGAGGACGAACTGGAGCGACTGGCCGCCCACTACAAGGTCAGCACTCTTGTGGTGCTTGCCAGGCTCCGAGAAGCCGGTCAGCTGACCTGGGATGAGTTCATGTCCCGGTACGACGCCGAACGCATGCGGGTCATGGAAGTCATGCAGTCCAGTCGTAGCAGCGGTGCGGGTGGGGAGTACTACAACACTCAGTTGCGGCGTCTGGGGCGTCCCTTCACCCGGGCGGTGGTCTCCTCGACCCTGGAGGGGCGGACGACGTACCGGGATGCCTACCGGATGCTGGGGACAGCGGCGCAGTCGACCTTCGAGGGGTTGGCAGAGAGGATGGGCAAGCTTGATGCACCATTCCACCCGCGCGGCGGAGCACTGAAGCTCGCCCTGAGCTAAGTCTCCCGGAGCCATGAGCTCGGGTGAGTAGTCGGCGTGGACAACGGTTCGACCGCCTGCTGGAGTGCCCTGAGTTCGTGTCAGAGATGGGTGCGACACTGTCCCGTGGCGCCTGACCCCGGCGCCGCCCCGACGACGAGAACGAGGAACCCGTGACCAAAGAGACCGAGCGCGCCGAGCTACACCGGACGATCTGGAAGGTCGCCAACGAGCTGCGCGGAAGCGTGGACGGCTGGGACTTCAAGGCCTACGTTCTGGGCTTCCTCTTCTACCGGTTCATCTCGGAGAACCTCACCGAGTACATCAACGCCGGAGAGCATGAAGCCGGTGACCTGGAGTTCGACTACGCCGTACTGGGCGACTCCGAGGCACGCGAGGCGCGCGACGACATCATCAACGAGAAGGGCTTTTTCATCGTCCCGTCGGAGCTGTTCGGCAACGTGCGCGAGCGGGCGCCGCACGATGAGAACCTGAACGAGACGCTGTCCAGGATTTTCAAGAACATCGAGCTCTCCGCATTTGGCACCGGGGCCGAGTCGGACCTGCGTGGTCTGTTCGACGACGTCGACGTCAACTCCAACAAGCTCGGCTCCACGGTCGCCCAGCGCAACGAGAAGCTGGTACGGATCATCAATGCCATAGGGGACCTCGACCTGTCATACGGCGACTCGACCATCGACACGTTTGGGGACGCCTACGAGTACCTGATGACCATGTACGCCTCCTCGGCGGGCAAGAGCGGAGGTGAGTTCTTCACCCCGCAGGAGGTCAGCGAGGTGCTGGCGCGCATCGCCGTGGCCGGCAAGACGAGCGTGGACCGGGTGTATGACCCGGCCTGCGGGTCGGGCTCGCTGCTCCTTCAGTTTGCGAAGGTGCTCGGCAAGGAGAACGTCCGCGGGGGGTTCTTCGGCCAGGAGATCAACCTGACCACCTACAACCTGTGCCGAATCAACATGTTCCTGCACGACATCAACTTCGCGGACTTCAACATCGCCCACGGGGACACACTGCAGCATCCAGCGCACTGGGACAACAAGCCCTTCGAGGCAATCGTCTCCAACCCGCCGTACTCGACGCACTGGATCGGCAAGGACGATCCGACTCTGATCAACGATCCCCGCTTCGCGCCCGCGGGCGTCCTGGCTCCGAAGTCGAAGGCCGACCTAGCCTTCACGATGCACATGCTGTCCTGGCTGGACGTCAAGGGCACGGCGGCGATCGTCGAGTTCCCGGGTGTGCTGTACCGGGGCGGGGCGGAGCAGAAGATCCGCAAGTACCTGATCGAGAACAACTACGTGGAGGCGGTCATCCAGCTGCCGCCCGACCTGTTCTTCGGTACGACGATCGGCACCTGCGTCATCGTGCTCAAGAAGTCGAAGACTACTAACGATGTCTTCTTCCTCGACGCCTCCGACCAGTTCGTCCGCACCGGCAACAAGAACCATCTCGCTGCCGAGCACCGCGACTTCATTGTCGACGCCGTGGCGAAGCGCGAGGTGGTGGCGCACCGCTCCGCTGTGGTAGGCGCCGAGCAGCTTGCCGAGAACGGCTACAACCTGTCGGTGTCGGCCTACGTGGAGGCAGAAGATACGCGCGAGGAGGTAGACATCGTGGCGCTGAACGCTGAAATCGCACGTATCGTGGCGCGCCAGGCCGAGCTGCGTACCAGCATCGATGCGATCGTCGCCGACCTGGAAGGGGACGCCAAGTGAGCCGCATTGATGACCTGGTCAAGGAACTGTGCCCCGACGGTGTGGAGTACAAGCCGCTTGGTGAAGTCGGTAGGTTTATTCGCGGTTCTGGCCTTCAAAAGAGCGATTTCGTCGAAGACGGTTTCCCGTGCATCCACTACGGACAGATTCACACCCAGTACGGGATCAGCACTGGGGCCGCAATATCATCTGTGGTGCTGGAGCAGGCGTCGCGTCTTCGTCATGCCAGGCCCGGGGATCTCTTGATTGCAACAACGAGTGAGGATGACGAGGCTGTTGGCAAGGCCACCGCCTGGCTTGGTGACGGCGAGGTGGCAGTGGGAGGCGATTCGTATATCTTCCGGCACGCCCTTGAACCGAAATATGTCTCGTACTTCTTCGCCTCGCGGTCGTTCCAGATCCAAAAGCAACGCTATATAACGGGCGCGAAGGTGCGTCGCTTGTCCGATGTTGGAATGTCGAGGATCTTGATTCCGGTCCCTCCGCTTGGGGTGCAGCGTGAAATTGTGAGAATATTGGACCAGTTCACCCAGCTGGGGGCGGAGCTGGAGGTGGAACTGGAGGCGGAGCTGGAGGCCCGTAGGGATCAGTATGCCTACTTTCGAGACGCGCTGATTTGGGGTAGTTGCACTGAGTCCAGGTTAGTTAGCCTAGGTGATCTAGGTTCACTTGTGCGCGGTCGTCGGTTTACCCGTGATGACCTGCAGCATGAGGGCTTGCCTGCGATTCACTATGGTGAGCTTTATACGACGTACGGGGTTCGTGCGTCAGAGTCTGTTTCGCGGGTACGTCCGGAGATTTCTGCGTCGCTCCGCTTTGCTGTGACGGGAGACGTAATCATCGCCGCAGTTGGCGAGACTGTAGCCGATGTGGGAATTGGGGTCGCGTGGCTGGGGAATGAGCCGGTTGCCTACCACGACGATTCCTACGCGTTGAAACATGATCAAGATCCGCGTTTCATTTCTTACGTTCTGCGAACGTCAGGGTACCACACTCAAAAGGAAAAGTATGTGTCGCGGGCAAAGGTAAAGCGATTATCCGCCAAAGGAGTCGGGCAGATCAGGATTCCGGTCCCTCCACTTGAGGAACAGCGTCGTATTGCGGACATCCTCGATAAGTTCGATGCCCTCGTGAACGACCTGAACTCTGGTCTGCCGGCTGAGATCGCGGCGCGGCGCAAGCAGTATGAGTACTACCGGGACAGGCTCCTGACCTTCCCGGAGAAGGGCGCAGCAGCATGACCATCCGCGAGGCCCACGCCGTACGCATTGAACCCGTCATCCTGACCGACGAGTCCACCGTCGTCGGCGCCTACGAGCCGAGCGAACGTACCAGCAAGGCGTACCAGTCCGAAGCGGACCTCGAACGCGCCTTCATTCGCCAGCTCCAGGACCAGGCATACGAGTACATCCAGTTCAGCCCCGACAACGCCGAAGCCGAACTCATATCCAACCTCCGCACCCAGCTTGAGGCGCTCAACGACTACCGCTTCACCGACACCGAGTGGAAACGCTTCTTCGAGCACTCCATCCTCACGACCGGAGGTGCGCTAGACGTCGTCGAGAAGACCCAGCGCATCCAGGAGGACCACGTCCAGGTCCTCACCCGGGACAATGGCGAGTCCAAAAACATCCGCCTCATCGACAAGCAGTGCATCCACAACAACCGGCTGCAAGTCACCAACCAGTACGTCGCCACCAACGCTGTGCGCTCCAACCGCTACGACGTCACCATCCTCGTCAACGGGCTGCCGCTGGTTCACGTCGAGCTCAAACGACGCGGCGTCGACATCCGCGAGGCCTTCAACCAGATAAGACGCTACCAGCGTGACTCCTTCTGGTCCGGAGCGGGCCTATTCGGCTACGTCCAGATTTTCGTCATCTCCAACGGCACCTACACCAAGTACTACGCCAACACCACCCGGCAGGATCACATCACCGGGAACCAGGGAATGCAGCGGCAGGTCAAGGCCGCGACGTCGGACGCATACGAGTTCACCTCCTGGTGGACCGACGCCGCCAACCAGCGCATCACCGACCTCGTTGACTTCACCCGCACGTTCCTGTCCAAGCACACGCTGCTCGCCATCCTGACGCGCTACTGCGTCTTCACCGTCGCTGATACGCTCGCGGACCGCAAGCTGCTGGTCATGCGTCCCTACCAGATCGCCGCCACCGAGGCGATCCTCCAGCGCATCAACACCTCCACCAACGCCCGCCAGACCGGCACCCTCGCCGCCGGCGGATACATATGGCACACCACCGGCAGCGGCAAGACCCTCACCTCCTTCAAGACCGCCAAGCTCGCCGCTGGAATGGAGGAGATCGACAAGGTCATCTTCGTCGTCGATCGCAAAGACCTCGACCACCAGACCATCAAGGAATACAACCGCTTCGCCGAGGGCACCGTATCCGCCAACCAGTCCACCACCCAGCTGACGGCCCAGATCAACGACCCCACGGTCAAGATCATCGTCACCACAATCCAAAAGCTGTCCACCTTCGTCGGACGCAACCGTAAGCACGACGTCTACACCGGGCACGTCGTTCTCATCTTCGACGAATGCCACCGCAGCCAGTTCGGCGACATGCACACCGCCATCACCAAGGCCTTCCGTAACTACCACCTCTTCGGCTTCACCGGCACCCCCATCTTCGCCGAGAACGCCGGCTCCAGCGGCAATGTGCAGCTGCGCACCACCGCCCAGGCCTTCGGGGACCAGCTCCACTCCTACACGATCGTCGACGCCATCGGTGACAAGAACGTCCTGCCGTTCCGCATCGACTACATCGACACCGTGCACAGCCGCGACGACGTCGTCGACGCGGAAGTCAGTGCCATCGACACCGAGCGGGCGCTCCTCGCGCCGGGCCGGATAGCGCAGGTAGTCACCTACATTCGCGAGCACTTCAACCAGAAGACCCGACGCAACCGGACCTACACGCTCGGGCAGCAGCGCCTGGCCGGCTTCAACTCGCTGCTCGCCACCGCCTCCATCCCTGCCGCGCGCGCCTACTACCAGGAGTTCGCCCGGCAGCAGCAGGGGCTGCCGAGCGACCAGCGGCTCACCATCGGCATCATCTACTCCTACGCCGCCAACGCCGAAGCGCCCGGGGACTCACTCGCAGAGGAGTCAACCGACCCCACCGCGCTGTCTGCCGACGACCGGGCCTTCCTCGACGCCGCCATTGCAGACTACAACCAGCAGTTCGGAACCAATTACGACACCAGCGCTTCAGCCTTCGAGGGCTACTACGAGGACATATCCGCCCGCCTCACCAAGCGGCAGATCGACCTCGTCATCGTCGTCAACATGTTCCTCACCGGCTTCGACTCCAAGACCCTCAACACCCTGTGGGTTGACAAGCAACTGCGCACCCACGGGCTCATCCAGGCCTTCTCCCGCACCAACCGCATTCTCAACGCCGTCAAGAGCTACGGGAACATCGTCTGCTTCCGCAACCTTCAGGCCGAGACCGACGCCGCCATCGCCCTGTTCGGCAACAAGAACGCCAGCGGCACCATCCTCCTGCGGTCCTACCGCGAGTACCTGGAAGAGTTCATCGCCAAGGTCGCCCAGCTGCGCGACAAGTGGCGGCCCGGCGAGGTGATCACCTCCGAGGAGGCCCAGAAGGAGTTCGTTACGCTGTTCGGCCAGATACTCCGGCTGCGCAACATCCTGGTCTCCTTCGACGAGTTCGCCGAGGACAACATGGGCGGACTCAACGACGCCGACCTCGCCGACTACACCAGTATGTACCTGGAGATCCATACCCAGATGCGCGCGGCAGCCGAGGCGGACAAGGAGATCGTCAACGAGGACCTCGTGTTCGAGATCGAGCTCATCAAGCAGGTAGAGGTAGGCGTCGACTACATACTGCGGCTAGTGGAGGACAAGCGCACCCAGCGCGGCGACGGCGATGACCGGGAGATCCCCGTGGAGATCAAGCGGGCCATCGCCTCCAGCCCCACGCTCCACTCCAAGCGAGACCTCATCGAGGACTTCGTCCGGTCCGTCTCCAGCAACGGGACGGTGGACGAACAGTGGAAGGAATACATCGCTGCGAGGATGGCGGCAGAGCTGGACGCCATCGTTACCGCCGAGGGCCTGCGCGAAGCAGAGACCGAAGAGTTCGTCGGCGCTGCCCTGCGTAGCGGAGTCGTTCCTACCGAGGGCACCGCGATCACCCGTCTACTCCCGCGCGTCTCCCGCTTCCGCAAAGCGGCCGCCGGCCAGAGCCACGGCGAGCGCAAGGCGCGCGTCGTCGAGGCGCTGACGGCGTACGTGGAGAGGTTCGGGGATTTGGCGTGAGCTGTAGCGGGCTCTTCTTATCGGGACAGGCGGGGGCGGATCAGGGATTGTTAGGGCGGGTGTGTCGTAGGGGTGCACGCTGACAGGATGCTCGGTTCAACCGGAAGGATCGCTGGCCTCGCCGCAAAGCGCCTGTTGTTGGGTGACCGTGGGTATGGTCAAGAGTATGCCTTCGCGGGCATACTTGTGGCATGAATAGGATGACTACGATCAAAGTCGAGAGCAGTACCCGGGATGCGGTCCGCGCCCTCGCTGAGCGTCAGGGTGTCACCATGGATGTCGCCATCCGCCGCATGGCCGATGCTGCGGAGCGTGAGCTGCGGTTCGCCGACCTCAAGGCCGCCATGGAGGCCAACCCGCCGGATGAGGCTTACTTTGCCGAGCTTGCTGACTGGGAGTCGGACGCGTGGAACTGACTGTGCAGCCTTTGACTGGCGAACTGTGGTGGGCTGCGCCGGATCCGGAGGTTGGGCGTGAGCAGTCTGGGCGACGTCCTGTTCTCGTGATCTCTAACGCCCGCTACCATCACGCCGTAACGATGTTGGTCGTGACTGTCCCGGTGACCTCCGTCGACCGACGCTGGCCGAGCCATGTGCGGATCCCCTGCGGTGTGGGCCTGCCCCAGGACTCCTTCGCCATGACCGAACAGGTCCGCACGATCTCCCGGAGGAGACTGGCTGAGCGTATTGGTGTTGTTGATGACGATGTCTTGGGACAGGTGCTTGGCTGGGTGAGAGACTGGATGGCTTAGTGTGGCCAGCCAGGGTTGACTGGCCTGACCGGATGAGCGACGGAACTGCCCTCGTTTCGAGACGCGAAGGCGGGTTAGCGGGGCTCGGCAGGCGCTAACGTTCCCGCTGACACATAGCTCAAGGGTGAGGAGGGGCCAGTGGACGCGAGCGAGACAGCGGGCTCATCACAGGCTTCGCAGGAGCCTAGCGAACCACCTGCGCAGGCGGCCGAGGCGGTGACGACGTCGACGGCGCCGGCCGATGCGGGAGCGGAAGCCCCGGCGGCGGGGGCTGCCACCGAACTGACGCTGCTGGAGGCCGCCCCGGGCGTCGCCGTCCTACTCGCCGACACGGTGCCGGACGGCTGGGAGATCGAGCCCTTCAGTCTGGGGGAGCGGGCCAACGCCTAGATCACCGATGCCGTCAGCAACGTCGCCGGTGCGCTCAACCTCGTCGCGCAGGGAGCGCAAGGGCTCGTCTCCGCGCAGGGACTGGTGCGACTCGCTCCGGAGACTCTACGCAACCTGCGCACCATGAATACGATCGTCAAGGACGGCTACAACCTCGGCGTCCTGACCCGAGATGGTAAATTCGCGGCCCAGGTTCGCTGGGTCCCCGCCACCGGAGTTCAAGCCGCCACGGTGGCAGCGAGTGCCGGTCCGGCCTTCGCCCTGATGGCCATCAGTGCGCAGCTGACCTCGCTGTCCAAACGGGTCGACCAGAATCTAGGACTGACTCGCGACGTCCTCCAAACCCTGCTGCGGGACCACTGGAACGCTCTCAGCGGCATGTATGACACCGTCGTCGGCGCCATTGATGAGGCGCGCGAGATCGGGGCCGTCACGCCGCGGGTATTTGAACCAATTGCGCACCTCGAGTCCGAGCTTCGCGCCGAGTACAAGCACTTCGACGGCCGCCTGCAAAGCCACCTCAAGGAGCTAGGCGGGACCGCTGCCGAGCGGCGCGACTACCTGAGGGAGCACGCCCAGGAGGTGGCCGCCGACGTCCAAGGGCTCGTCATGTCCGCCAACGCCCACTACGGGTACCAGTTGCTCGCAGCGGCCGAGATCGCCTCAGACAGTGCGCGCAGCGAGCAGGATGAGCAACTCATGCGGTACCGCTCCGAACGGATACCGGCCGAGCGGGCCGAAACCATGGCGAGGATCGCCCAGGTGCTCGGTCGGCTCGACGCGTACTGCCACCTGGCGGCGCTACTGGAGGCGCCCGGCGTCGACCTCGGTCGTGCCGGTATCAGGATCGGCGACATGGCGGGGCAAGTCTCCGGGCGCCTTCCGATGCTGCGTCGAGCGCCGCAGACTGCTAGCACCGAGCAGATCGTCGCGGCCATGACCAACTACGTGGCAGCGCTGTGCGTCGGTGCCTATGAGGCCCCCGCGGCCCTGGAACCGAACCTCAAGGTCATTGAGGATGACGACGCCGTGGCGCACGTGCTCGACATTCTCAGGTGGGTGCTGCCCAATGGTGACCCCCTGCTGGCCCTAGCCGAATTTAGTCGCGCCTCGGCGAGGGGCAACAACTTCAAGGGCGGATATCTGGGGGTGACTCCGACCCGATTCTTCCTCGCCTCGCGTTCCACGCTTACCAAGGACGGACTGATCGACTACGACTTCCCGCTGGTGGACGTGCGCTACGTCCGGTATCGGCAGGGCGAGGACGGGGCGCGCCTGGACATCATCATCAAGGATGAGAACCTCGCAGCGCACTTCGCCGACCGGGTGGCCGCGGGCGAGCAGGGAGAACTGTTGCGGCGCGTCGCGGATGTGCTGATGACAGCAGCGAACCTGCCCGCGGAGGAGCGGCGCTCCGACCCGCTGCTGGAGGTAGCCGCCGCTTTCCCGTCATAGCTGCCGGTTGGTCGCCTCGCACGCACGGCAGCGACGTGTTGACAGCGCAAGGAGATGGCAGCGGCACCGTGTCAGGCCGCCAAGGCCGGGTGAGGGCCTCCGGATGGCGGCGGGAAGGGGCATTACGGCGACTTTCGCCGTCATAACCTGCCAACATGACGATCGCGCACGCCATAAGGGGGTGTACATGCCCGGCTATCGGATCAATCGGCAGATGACCGCCTTCGGCGAGCACGTCCGTGGCTGGCGCATGGTGCTGGGGCTGACCGCCCAACAGGTCTCCGAGCGGGCCGACATCAGTCGTGACACGCTGCGCAAGATCGAACGCGGCGATCCCACCGTGTCCTTCGGCGCCGTCGCCCAAGTGCTGCGCGCCCTCGGCATCCTCGACCAAGTAGTCGACGCCGTCGACCCGCTATCCACAGACATCGGACGCCTGCGCGCCGGAAGCCTGACGAAGCGGCGTGCCCGATGACCGACGTCGAAGTCCTTCTCGGCACTGAATCGAAGCCGCAGCGCGTAGGGACCGCGCACTTCACCCGTTCGCGGAGTCAGGTTTCCACCACCTTCCTCCTCGACGTCGTCGATTCGATCCGCGACCTGTCCCGCTCTCCGCGCGCCGACTTCCGCGAACTCTTCGCGCGTGTCGTGTTCTCCGTCGGTTTCGGCAACACGGATGATCGTCCGCGCAACCACGGCTTCCTCATGGAACGGAGTTCTTGGCGCCTCAGCCCTGTATTCGACGTCAACCCCAATCCCGACCTTGCCGCCGGTCGAGCGGCGTCTATCGTAGGCGCCGACGTGTTTCCGGATGAAGCGGAGGCCTTGTTGGCGCATGCCGAGGACTGCGGTCTGACCAATGCGGCGGCTCGGGAAGTAATAGCTCGTGTCGCTCGCCTGGGTGAGTCTTGGCGCGACCGCGCTCGCGCCAGCCGGATTCCCGATCGGGAGATCACCCTTATGGCTGACGCCATTGCCTCGCGTACCGAGGCGCTCGCTCCCCTCGCCAACCAGGAACACACATGATCACCGAACTCGCGATCCCGCAAGACCTCTTCGCTCTTACCATGCGCTTGGATGCACCGCTCTTCCAGCGCCCATACGTGTGGAACGAGGAGGACCAGTGGGCGCCCCTGTGGGAGGACATTCGCGCCCTCGCCGAGGCCTGGCTCGACCCGCACTCGCCGGGCGCTCACCCCGGCCTACGCCCGGTCGAGCCGCACTTCCTCGGCGCCGTCGTCCTCCAGGACCGCCAGACCTCCTACCAGGAGATGCGCGCGGCCACCATCATCGACGGCCAGCAGCGGCTGACCACCCTGCAACTCCTGCTTCACGCCCTCGCCGGCGTACTGGACGCTTGTGGCCTGGACTCGCTCGCGGCCTCGGCTGCCCGCTTGACCAGAAACGATGACGCCACCGCCGCCCGCCCCGAGGACGCATTCAAGGTCTGGCCCACCAACCGCGACCGCGAGGCTTACACCGCCGTCATGCGCGCCGAGTCCCCGAGAGATATCCCGACGGATATCCGCAATACATGCTTTGCGCAGGCCGACGCCTATTTCCGACGTGTCATTGATGGCTGGCTCACCGGAACCGGCGAGATCAATCCGCAGGATTCCGACGCGCTGGAAAATCGTGCAGCGGTCCTTCTCGGCGTCGTCACCCGCGGGCTGCGCCTGGTCGTCATCCGCCTGGGTGCCGAGGATGACGCCCAGACCATCTTCGAGACCCTCAACGCCCGCGGCACGCCGCTGACAGCGATGGACCTGGTCAAGAACTTCCTGTTCCAGAACCTCGACCCGCACGCGCCCGCAACCCAGGACGTATACGACCACTACTGGAAGCGCTTCGAGACGCCGTTCTGGGAACAGACGATCAGCGCGGGGCGCGTCAAACAGGCACGCGCCGTCGCCTTCCTCGGCTGGTGGCTGGCCGCACGCACGCGCGCCGTCACTCCCGCAAGAGCCGCCTTCTCCACCTTCAAGCGCTTCGCGCTCGCAAGTGGCGACGATATGGGGATACTCGCGGACCTCTCCGCTGCGGCAAAGCGTTACGAGACCCTCGATGTCGCCTCCCACACCCAGCATGGCGAACTTGAACCAATCGCCATGTTCAACTATCGCGCAGACGTGCTCGGCCTGGACGTGCTCAAGCCGCTGATCGTCTGGCTGCAGGACCCCAACGGTGGCGGCGCGCCCACCGTGCCCGGCGCCCAGCGCCGTCGGCTGATCGCCGCCGTCGAGAGCTGGGTCGTGCGCCGCGCTCTGGTCAAGGAGACCTCCACGGGGCTCAACCGGTTCGTCGTCGAGCAACTCCTGCGGGAAGCGAGTGCCGAGCCTGAACGCATGGGCGAGCGGGTCGAGTGGCTGCTCGCGTCCCAGACCGCCTCCGTCTCCTACTGGCCCGACGATGAGGAAGTTCGCGCAGCGCTGGCCACTGAACGCATTTACCGGACCCTGGCGCAGGCCCGAGTGCGCATGGTCCTCGAAGCCATTGAGGACCGCCGCCGCGGATACCCCGACGGCCGCCGTCGCGCAGAGGCCCCCATCGTCCGCGGCAGCTGCACCATCGAGCACCTCATGCCACAGCAGTGGCGCCTGCACTGGGATGGCGGCGCCGACGAGGCCGCCGCCGAACGCGACCACCTGATCCACACCCTCGGCAACTTGACGCTCACCACCCAGGGCCTGAATTCCTCCCTTTCCAACGGCTCCTGGGAGGCAAAGCGCACAGCACTGGACGCCACGACGGGTCTGCTGACCACCCGCGACTTGCTACGCGACAATCCGGGCGCATGGACCGATGATGACATTCGTGAGCGCACCGCGGCGCTGACCGAGGAGATCATCGCCATCTGGCCGGCTCCCGACGGGCACGTCCACCGCGCCCCGCGGCGCAAACTCGGCATCAACAACGCGACTATGAAGGTCCTGCTGGATGCGGGCCTGCTGACGGTCGGGGACGAGGTGGTAGGCGTCGGCAATGACGGGCGGGCGATCCGCGCAGTGATGGATACTGCCGGAAGAATGGTGCTTGATAGTGAGACATACGCCTATCCGTCGGCGTCCGCGTACCGAGTGCGCGGCACCAGCACGAACGGCTGGACCTTCTGGCGCCTGGGGAGCCTCGACGGCCCCACCCTGGATGATCTGCGGGCCCGGCTGCTCAGCTCAGAGGCCTGAGGCCGCGGGGCCCGATGGCTGGAAGCCCCTCCCGCAGTCACTGCGGGGGCGGCGTCTGCCTCCGCTAGGTGGGCGCATGCCCTGCGTCATCCCATCCACAGGTTCTGCATGTACTCCGGCGGACAGGGCCGTCCCTCTTTGATGACGCCGGGATTGCCGATAACCGTTGCACCGGAGGGGACATCGGTGTTGACCAGCGCTCCGGGCGCGATCAGTACATCGTCGCCGATGGTGATCCCGCCGACGATAACCGCATTCGTGCCGATCCACACCCGGTCTCCGATGGTGGGTGTGCCCGCGCGGCGGCCGGAGGGGATGGCGCCGATCGTGACACCCGTGGCGATGTTGCAGTTGCTGCCGATCACCGTGGCGGGGTTGATGATGATGCGCCCGCGGTGCCCAATATAGAAGCCGGGCCCAATCTTGGTTGACCAGGGAATCTGGATGAAGGTCGTCGCCGACAGATGGCTTAATGCCGCCCGGTAGGCCTTCTGCAGCGGTGGTGAGCTGGTGCTCTGCGCGTGCCGGAAGGCCCACAGGTAGCTCAGCACCTTGCGCTCACCGAGGCGCGCAGTCAGCGGCGCGTCGGTGCGGCCGAAGTAGCGAAAAAGGTCTGAGCGGAAGAGCTGTTGCGCCGTAGCGGTCATGCGGGAACTCCTCAGGGATGGTTCAGGTACCGCAAAGACTGCCGGCATCCGCTTGCGCGGCCTCGCGCATGTCGCGGGTGGCGGCGGCGTTCGCCGGTGCGCGTCGAAGGCGCGAGGCTGCGAGTCATCGGCCAAAAGTGTCCATCTCTCGCCACTTTGGTGGATGGCAGCCTGCAGGGCCGCGAGCAAATAGCCCCTGACCTGGGTAAATAGCGACGGGCTGGGTGGTGACTTGGCTAGTTCAGGGTGAAAGTGGCGAGAGTTGGACACTTTTCGGCCCGACCTGCGACCGCGCGGGCTGGTGTGGCTCGCCCGATGGGGCGACACGCGTGTACGCGCCCGTAAAAGTGTGAGCTGCGCCACCCACAAGAAGTGGAAGTGTGCGGCGCGGCAGTCGCGCCTGATGGCGCCGCCGGTGCGGATGTGGTGCGGGTTGTGACCACAACATGTTGTGGTTGCCAGGGGGTAACTCTCCCAGATGATGTGTTACATCGGTGTCGTTCCTGCTCGCATCCAGGGGTGTCTTGGAGTAGTGTCGAAGCTGTTGGCGGCGCCGAGACGGGTCCTTGAGACCCGGCCCGGCCTGCTGGTTTCAAAGAAGATCTACACCGCACTGGAGGCCCCCGTGTCCGACAGCACTCAGACCCCGTCCGCCGCTCACCTGGCCGCCGCGCACCCCGAGCTCGTGGCCCGGGGCTCTGCCGACTCCGCTGTCGCCCACGGCTCGCGCCCTCAGGTGGACGCCGTCTCCACCATCACCGAGTACCTGGACCGCTCCGACTGGCGCGTGAACGCCAACGCCAACCAGGGCTACTCCCTGGGTGGAATGATCCTGAACACCTCCGGCAAGGTCATCGCCAACTACTGGCTCAGCCAGATCTACCCGCAGGTCGCCGGCGACGCCCACCGGAGCGGCGACATCCACATCCACGACCTGGACATGTTCGCCGGCTACTGCGCCGGCTGGTCGCTGAAGAACCTCCTCCAGCAGGGCTTCAACGGCGTGCCCGGCAAGATCGCCTCCGGCCCCGCCAAGCACTTCTCCTCCGCCGTAGGCCAGATCGTCAACTTCCTGGGCACCCTGCAGAACGAGTGGGCCGGCGCGCAGGCCTTCTCCTCCTTCGACACCTACATGGCCCCCTTCGTCCGCCTGGACAACATGAGCTACGACGAGGTCCTCCAGTGCATGCAGGAGCTCATCTTCAACCTCAACGTCCCCTCCCGCTGGGGCACCCAGACGCCTTTCACCAACCTCACCTTCGACTGGACCTGCCCGGCGGACCTGGCTGACGAGCACCCGCTGATCGGCGACGAGCTGTGCGACTTCACCTACGGCGACCTCGCCGAGGAGATGGGCATGATCAACCGCGCCTTCATGGAGGTCATGACCACCGGTGATGCCGACGGCCGCGTCTTCACCTTCCCGATCCCCACCTACAACATCACCAAGGACTTCGACTGGGACAGCCCCAACGCCGACCGGCTGTTCACCATGACCGCGAAGTACGGCCTGCCCTACTTCCAGAACTTCATCAACTCCGAGCTCGACCCCGGCATGATCCGCTCCATGTGCTGCCGCCTCCAGCTCGACCTGCGCGAGCTGCTCAAGCGCGGCAACGGCCTGTTCGGCTCGGCCGAGCAGACCGGCTCCGTCGGCGTGGTCACCGTGAACATGGCCCGCCTGGGCTACCTGCACACCGGCGACGAGGAGGCCCTGGTGGCGGCCCTGGACCGCCTCATCGACATTGCCTCGCAGACCCTGGAGCTCAAGCGCACCGTGATCCAGCACCACATCGACACCGGCCTGTTCCCCTTCACCAAGCGCTGGCTCGGCACGCTGGACAACCACTTCTCCACCATCGGCGTCAACGGCATGAATGAGATGGTCCGTAACTTCACGCACGACGCCTACGACCTGACCGACCCCCGCGGTCACGCCATGTGCGTGCGCATCCTCGATCACGTCCGCGGACGCATGGTCGAGATCCAGGAGGCCACCGGCCACCTGTACAACCTGGAGGCCACTCCCGCCGAGGGCACCACCTACCGGTTCGCCAAGGAGGACCGCAAGCGCTACCCCGACATCCTCCAGGCCGGCACCGACTCCAACCCGTACTACACCAACTCCTCCCAGCTGCCCGTCGGCTACACCGACGACCCCTTCGAGGCGCAGGAGATGCAGGAGGAGCTGCAGACCAAGTACACCGGCGGCACGGTGCTGCACCTGTACATGAACGAGCACATCTCCTCGGCGCAGGCCTGCAAGGAGCTGGTGCGCCGCTCGCTGACTGCCTTCCGCACCCCTTACATCACCATCACCCCGACCTTCTCGATCTGCCCGACCCACGGCTACCTGGCCGGTGAGCACTTCACCTGCCCCAAGTGCGCCGAGCTGCACCCCGACGCCGAGCCGGTCGAGTGCGAGGTGTGGACCCGCGTCATGGGTTACTTCCGCCCCGTGAAGTCCTTCAACATCGGCAAGAAGGGCGAGTACATGGAGCGGCAGATGTTCACCGAGGCTGCCGCTGGCGCCCACGGCACCACCACCTCACGCCTGACCTCCATCAGCGCCTGAGGGCCGGGTCTCCAACGGAGCAGGAGGGGTAGGTGGCGGACTGGATCGTTGAGTTGACTCCTCGCGCCGAGAATTCGCTGCGCCGACTCGATCGCAGCGTTCAGGCGCGTGTGGTCGGCAAGCTGCGAGAGGTCCAGGAGGCTGACGAGCCGAGGAGCTTCCTGAAGCCGATGACCGGCCCGCTTAAGGGACAATTCCGGCTCCGGGTCGGGGATTACCGGGTGATCATCGACGTCCAGGATGAGCGTTGCGTGATCCTCGCGATCGATATCGGTCATCGCTCCACGGTCTATCGGTGAGATCGCCGGGACCGTTCGCGACTTGGCCGCAGAGGCGCCGGGGCGTCCGCCGTTTCGGCGGTGGGGCCCCGGCGCTCGGTCTAGGGAGCCCTGAGTTCCTCGCCATGTGGGCTGGGAGACGGCCGGTTCGTCATGTGAAGACGGTCGCTCCTCGCCATATGGGCTGGGCTTGTCGGAAGCGAAGGTCGGCTCCTATGCTGTAAACATGTCTACAGCAGTTCTGAGCGTGCGGCTGCCGGAGGAGCTCAAGCGTCGGCTTGATGACCTGGGGAGTCGGACCGGACGCCCGGCAACGTTCTATGTGCGTGAGGCCGTTGAGTCCTACATCGATGACTTGGAGTACGCGTACACGCTGAAGGCCGAGGCGGAGGCGGCCAGGCGCGGTGAGATCAGGACGCGCCGCCTCGATGAGATCGCAGCGAGCCTCGGACTCGATGACTGAGACTCTCAAGAAGGGCGTCGCGCACCGCCCCGCCGACGACCTGCAGATCGCCGGACTCGTGCCCATGTCCACCGTCGACTGGCCCGACCATCTGGTCGCGACCGTCTTCATGCAGGGGTGCCCCTGGAACTGCTTCTACTGCCATAACCAGGACCTCATACCCACGCGCACTCCCGGCGTGGTCGCCTGGGACGCGGTCCGTTCCCTGCTCGCCCGCCGGCGCGGCCTGCTCGACGGCGTCGTCCTCACCGGTGGGGAGGCGCTGCGCCAGGACGCCCTCGCCGACGCCGCCGCCGAGGTCAAGGAAATGGGCTTCCAGGTGGGCCTGCACACCGCCGGCCCCTATCCGGGCCGCCTGCGCGACATGGTGCGGCGCGGGCTGGCCGACTGGGTGGGCCTCGACATCAAGGCGCTGCCAGGGCACTACGACGCCGTGGTCGGCCGCCCCAACTCTGCTGCCAAGGCTTGGGAGAGCCTGCAGGTGCTGGTGGATGCGGCCGTCGGCGGCAAGGGGGTCGACTTTGAGGTGCGTACCACCGTTGTCCCCGGGGATGTCACCGCCGCCGACGCTGTTGAGGTTGCTCGCCGCGTGCATGACGCCGGCGCCCGCGTCTACGCCCTCCAGCAGGCCCGCGGTGAGGGCACGACCGGCGACTTCGCCGTGTCCGCGCCCGGCTGGGACGCCGAGTGCGAGCGCATGGCCGCCCAGATCGAGGCCCTCGGCTGGGACCGCTTCACCTACCGCCCCGCCTGACGCCCAGCCGCCCCTCGCTTCCTCTCCCGCCGAGACCGGCATTTGTAACACGCCGAGACCGGTAGCAATTACGTGCCGAGGTCGGTCAGCCTGGTGGCCTACAGTCGGCTCCCGCCGAGATCGGCACGGGTGACGTGCCAGTACTGGGCGGCGCGAGCTGTGCTGGCGGGCCGGTCCCCGATCCACGTTCCACGACCCTGGGGGTATTGCACGACCTTGGGGTGTGTTGCACGACCTTCCTGGGGTCGTGCAACGCGCACGGGGGTCGTGGAGTGCGGCCCGAGGTCGTGGAAGTCGTCCGGCGGAGTACCAGGGTGAGCCTGTTTGGCGAGGGCGTGTCCGACCCGGAGCGGCAATGCGTGCCTCGGACGCGCAACAACCCGCGTTCTCGCGCAAAAGCTGGCATTGACGGGGGGCGTCCGGTCTCGGCGCAACTGGTGATCGCCGCCTACGAGGCCGGGCTGGTGAGGCCCGCACGGCAGGGGGCGTGGGGGCGTAGCTGTCCGTAGCTGTCACTAATTGCACCACTTTCTCGCGTCGGCCGCACTCGGCGAAGCGCCGAACAGCATGATCTCGCGCCTGGTGCGTCTGAGGCGGGTCGGCGGAGCAGGGAAAGTGGTGCATCCAGTGACAGAGTCCCTCCGCCTGTCCCTCTGTCTTCCTCTGCGAGTGGTCGTCCACTGGCCACTCGGGCGTTGCCTCACCGTGTGCTTGAGCGCGATGCGTCGAGAAGATAGCCTTACCGAGTAAGCATTACTCGGTAACTACCGCTGGTTGCCGTCCCCCTCACGGCTCAGGAGACCGGAATGGCCGTAAAACACGCTCTGCTCGCCCTACTCGCGCGCGGCCCCGCAGGCACCTACCAGCTGCGCAAGGACTTCGAGTCCGCTACCGGCACTACCTGGCCCCTCAACATCGGCCAGGTCGCCACCACGCTGGCGCGCCTCGAACGCGACGGCCTGGTGACCCGCCTCGACCCAGGTCGGCCCGCGAGTGGCTCCGGCGCGCCGGGCTCCGCAACCGCTTCCGCCGCGTCCACGTCCGCCCCGGCGGCAACGACGCGTTCCACGCCGCGCAACTCCGACGCCGAGCCGGTTGCCGCGGACGCGGCCCCCGCAACCGCCTCATCCAAAACGCAGACGCTGCCCACCGCCAGCCGGGACGTGGCTGCCTGGACCCTGACCGACGCCGGCCGAGAGGAACTCGCCCGCTGGTGGACCAGCCCGGTGGCCCGCCGCGCCCCGGAACGCGACGAACTCGTCATCAAGCTCGCGCTCGCCACCGCCTCCCCGGACGTCGACGTCGCCGCACTGATCCAGCAGCAGCGCCAGGCCACGCAAACCGTCCTCCACGAGATCAACCGCTCCCGCCGCGCCGCCGGGGACGAGGACCTGGCCACCGCCCTGGTCCTGGACCATCACGTGTTCACCGTCGAGGCAGAGCTGCGCTGGCTCGACGACGCCGAGGGTCGGCTCGCCCACGCCGCCGCCGAGGGGCGGCGGTCGTGATGCGCGAAGACGCCCCGTCGCCCGTACTTGAGCTCCGCGGTGTCGGCCGGATCCACGGCACCGGCGCCCGTGCCGTCACCGCTCTGGACGCCGTTGACCTCACGGTCGCGCCCGGCGAATTCGTCGCCGTCATGGGGCCATCCGGTTCCGGCAAATCGACCCTCCTGAATCTTGCCGGCGCCCTGGACAGCCCCACCAGCGGGCGGGTGATCATCGCGGGCCGGGACCTGGCGGGCCTGGACCGCGCCGCCCTGGCCGAGGTGCGCCGCCGCGCCATTGGCTTCGTCTTCCAGGACTTCAACCTCCTGCCCTCCCTGACGGCCGCCGAGAACGTCGCCTTCCCCCTGGAGCTCGACGGCTGGCCCACCCGCCGCGCCCTGGCGGCCGCACTGACCGCGCTGGAACAGGTCGGCCTGTCCGACCTGGCCGACCGCCTGCCCGACGACATGTCCGGCGGCCAGACCCAGCGCGCCGCCATTGCCCGCGCCATCGTCGGACCGCGGCGCCTGCTGCTCGCCGACGAACCCACGGGCGCACTCGACTCCGCTACCGGCACCGCCGTCATCGGTGTGCTGCGGGAACGCGCCGACGACGGCGTCGCTGTGCTCATGGTCACTCACGAGCCCCGCTTCGCCGCCTGGGCCGACCGCACGGTCTTCCTGCGCGACGGCCGCCTGGTGGGCGCCTCCGACCCCGCCGACGTCGACGAGCTTCTGTCCGCACCGGGGGAGGAGCGGTGAACGCGGCCCGACTATGGGCTCTGCGCCCCGTGGTCCGCCTGGCCGTGCGCGATGCGTTGTCCCACAAGGCCCGCAGCCTGCTGGCGATTCTGCTGGTGGCCGCGCCGCTGGTACTGATTGTCGGTTTTCTGGGGACGCGGCTGTCCACGCCGCCCACCCAGCAGGCCGCCCTGGCCTCCATCCCCGACGGCGCCCAGGCCGTCGTCACCGGCACCGCCGTCGACCCGGCCGAGGCCCCATTCCGGCAGGTGCCCGAGGGCGCCCCCGGACCGTGGATGGACTCGCCGGAGACCGTGCCCCTGACCGCGGACGAACTGGCCGCCTACCTACCCGAGCGCGACTGGGTCCTGCAGTTCTGGGACTCGGAGGACCTGCTCGCCCTGGCCGACCCCGACGCTGAGCCGGGCTCGACCACGCCGGCCACGGCGGGGGACCTGCGGGGCGCGGACTTCGGCGCAATCGGCACCTTCACCCTGCGCGAGGCCGACGCCGAGGGCCTGGATGTCCTGCTGCCTCCGCTGACCGCCGGCACCGCCCCGACTGACACCGCCGACGTCGTCATCACCACCGCCCTGGCCGACCGCACCGGTGTGCAGGTCGGCGAGACGATCGCCCTGATCGCCCCGCCCTTCGACGGCTGGTACTCCACCAACGGACGCATTGCCGAGGTCCAGCAGGACTCCCTGCGCACCTACCGGGTCAGCGGCCTGGTCGATGACGATGCCGCCCGCGCCTGGGCGCTTCCGGCCTGGCTGGCGCCGGCGGTGCAGGACGACCCGGCCGGCGTCGACACCCACTTCCTGGTCATCGGCCCGGACCCGGTCACCTGGGAGACCACCAAGCAGCTCAACGGCGAGATGGCGTTCGCCGTATCCCGCCACGTGCTCACCAACTACCCGGACGCCTCCGAGCTGTATCCGGTCGCACTCAGCGACGACTACCTGGCCACCGCCCTGGTGATGACCGTGATCGCCTGCACCGCCGCCGCGGGCCTGCTACTGGGGCTGGTCACCCCCGCCTTCGTGGTCGCCGCCGAGCAGCAGCGCCGCACCCTGGCCCTCGCCTCGGCCACCGGCGCTGCACCGCGACAGCTGGCCCGCACGATCACGCTGCAGGGGGCCGCCATCGGCTTCCTGGGCGGAGTGCTCGGCGCCGGTGGCGGACTCGTCGCCGCCTGGGCGGCCTACCGCATCTTCGAACCCGAGGTGCAGGCGCTCGCGGGGCTGCCGGGGTGGTTGCCGGTGCTTGCCGTCGGGGGCGCCGCCTTGGCCGGCTGGCTGGCCACGCTTGCCCCCGCCCGACGGGTGGCGCGCATGGAACCGGTCGAGGCGCTCAAGCACTCCCGCCCGCCCGCGGATGCGGAAACGCACCGGCCGCGTCGCAGCCGCAGGTGGCGTCTGCTTGGCGGTGCGATGTTGCTGGCGGCGGCGATCGGCTGCGGCCTCGCCTCGCTGCGAGCGCCCCTGCCTGTTGCCGTTCCCGAGGAGGTGCCGCCGGCAACCGGCATGTTGCCGGGAGGTGCGGCCGTACCCCTGCTGGTGGCGGCCCTGCTACTGGGGGCGGTGGGGCTGATCGTGTTGGCCCCGGTTGCGCTCGACGCCGCAATCGCGGTGCTGGCCAAGGGGCCGCTGGCGCTGCGCCTGGCCGCCCGAGACGCCGCCGCTCACCGGGGGCGTGCCCTGCCGGTGGTAGGGGCGATCGGCGTCGTGGTCGCGCTGGCCTGCGGACAGACGGTGTATGTCGCCTCGTCCGCCGCCAACTACAACGACACCTCCGCGGTTCTGGTTGCGCCCGGGCGCCTCGCGCTGGGGCCGCGCGTACCGGTGTCGGAGGACTTCGACGCCGCCGTCCTGGCCGACGCCGTAAGCGTGCTGCAGGACGCAGGCCTGCCCGTCACCGGATCCGTGCCGGTTCGCGCAATGGACTTTCGTACGGAGGTCGTGGCGCACACCCTCAGAGTCGAACCGCCGGCCGGCGCCCGCTGCCCCGAGTTCACCGAGCCGGACGTGGCCGCATCCCTGGGACTGGCGGATACGGTGACTTGTGTGCCTGAGGGCCAGGGCTACAACCCGGGTATCACGGCCCCCTGGATGATGGGAGACGATGTCTTCGTAATGGAAGGGCAGGCGCTGCGCGCCACTGGTCTGGACGGGGCGCGGGATGCCGCGCAGGTCCTGGAGGCGGGCGGGGTGGTGGTCAACAACGCCACCTGGATTGATGACGACGGTACGGTGCGTGTAGGCCTCATGGACTACAGCGCAGGCTCTATCACTATCAAGCACACGCAGACCCGGGACGCCTACTTCCTGCCGCGGATGACCTCCTCCATCACGGTGTCGTCCGCAACCGCCGCCGAGCTGGGCCTGACCGGCACCGATGCGCCGATATACGTGGGCGAGATGGTGCAGCTGTCGCGGCCGCTGACCGCGGCGGAGGCCGCCACTGCCAGGCGGGTAGTTGAAGAACACACCGACCTGGTGGCCGTGGGCACCAACTCGGATCTGCCCCCGTGGGGCGGCGTGGCAGACTTCGCCGTCCTGGCCGTACTGGTGGCGTTGGCCTTGTTCTCACTGGTGGTGAGTCTGCTGCTCGCCCGCACCCAGCTGCGCGGTGACCTGGTCACCATGCACGCGGTGGGGGCCTCGCCGCGGTTCCTGCGGCGGCTCACCGCAGCGCATGCCGCCGTCGTACTGGCGCTCGGTGTGCCCGCCGGGGCGGTGTGCGGCTGGGTGGGGGCCGCGTACCTGGTGGTCTGGAACCGGCACGTGGCCATCGATGGGCCCTGGCTGCACCTGGAGGGCGTATGGGGCTGGCAGCTGGCGGGCCTGGCCGGGTTCGTCGCGGTGGGTGTGGGTGTCGCCTGGCTAATGGGCCGCCCGCCCCGTCGCTTGGAGCGCTCCCGCGACGAATAGCTCGTCTCGTTCCACGACCTTGGGGACATTGCACGACCTTGGGGTGTGTTCCACGACCACCCGGGGGTCGTGGAACGTGCACCAGGGTCGTGGAACGTGGCCCGGGGTCGTGCAACGTCGTGGCGTGGCGACCATCTGAGGGTCGGCGTGGGTGCGTCTGGGCGCGCGTGCGCATCGCGGCGACCGCCACACCGCTTCTACCGGAACACTGCCCGCCGCTGGATCACGTAGCTCGCGGCGTACAGCGCCCCGTCACCGAGCAGCTTGGCCAGCCCCAGCGGCACCCCGATCCCGGTCAGCACCCGCAGCAGCATGTAGCTGGCTGCGAGTAGCACCAGCGCGAGCGCCACGTACCGCACCGCCGTCCGGCAAACGGTGCCGGGCGCCGCGTGGAATACCCGCCGATTCATCACGAAGTTCACGGTCCCGGACACCAGCCGCGCCCCTACCACGCTCGCCAGCAGGTTGCCGGTCATTGCGTGCAGCGCCACCACCCCGACCCAGTCGATGCCGAAGCACACCAGGCTCGCCCCGAGGAAACCCAGCATTGGCGCATAGACACGCGCCGAGTCCCGTAGCGGCCGGAAGTGGCTGGACGCGTTGCCCGGCTCGTACACCGTCGCGATCTCCACCTCCTCCACCTCCAGCCCGAGCTCGTGGGCCCGCAGTAGCACGCTGAGCTCGTACTCGTAGCGGTCCCCGGGCACCTCCGCCAGCCAGGCGGTCTGCCCGGCCGGGTAGCCGCGCAGGCCCGTCTGGGTGTCGCCCAGGCGCCAGCCCGTGCTCAGCCGAAAGGCCAGCGAGGTTATGGCATTGCCGATCCGGCTGCGCAGGGGCACCGGCCCGGTCAGGCGCCGCACCCCCAGCGTCATATGCCCGGTGGCGCGCACCCGGCGTGCCACTGCCGCGATGTCGGCGGGCCGGTGCTGCCCGTCGGCGTCCGCGCACACCACGTCCGCCCCCGGCCACAGTTCGGCCAGCTGAGCCAGCCCCGTGCGCAGCGCCGCACCCTTGCCCCGGTTGGACTCATACCCGACGACCTCGGCCCCGCGCGCACTCGCCTCCCGGAACACCTGCGCGTACTGAGGCCCGGAGCCGTCGTCGACGACGAGCACCCGGCACCCGGGCAGCTCCCGCACCAGCTCGCTCACCAGCTCCACCAGCCGACCGTCGGGCTGGTAGGCGGGCATGAGGACGACCAGCCCCACGCGGGCGGGGCGGCCCGACGCCGCTTGCACCCCCGGGCCGGACGCAGGCCCGCCGCGGCGGCCGGCCTCATCCGCCCCGGCCGATCCCGCCGTGCGGTCCGGCGCGCGGGTAGTCACTGGCTGGGCCGCGGCCTCGGGCCGCAGTCGGCGCTGCGGGAAGGAACCAGTGCTGGGTCGTGTCTGCGTGCTCATCTCAAGCCCCCTGTGCGATGTAGAGGATGTCGGAGGTCTCCCGCTCCCCGCCGTTGGACGGCCGGTTGACCACCTGGCCGTTGAACCACAGCGTCGAGGAGCCGCCGCCGTCGAGGTTGTACGCGCAATCGCAGCCCAGGCCCACCATGATCTGCGCCAGCTCGGTCATCGTGACCCCGCGCGAGTAGCCCTTGTCGCGCCCGTCGACGACGACGAACACGTAGTGCCCGTCCGCGACGGCGCCCAGCGCCGTGCGCGGCTGGGTGCCCTGGATGGAGTGGTTGCCGACGTTCGTGTCCACCTCCACGGCGTCGATGCCGGCCAGGACGGCGCCGCCCCGTACCAGCGCCGGCCCGAAGGAAAGGGTGTTCCACACGCCCGCCGCCAGGAGCGCACCGGCGTCGGTGCTGGTCTCGTCGTAGACCTCGACGCGGCCGTCGGTGTAGAAGGCCATGCCGTCGCGCACACCCTCGTCCCGGTAGACGACGCCGTTGCGGATCAAGATGCCGTCGGAGCGGAAGCCGTAGTAGTCGCCGTTGATCGCCAGCACGGCGCCGTGCTCGGTGGCCATCGTGGAGGGCACGGCGGTGATGTTGGTGCCGTAGGCGTTGTTGGCGAAGGCGCTGCGCAGGGCGGTGGCGTTAGCCACCTGGACGTCGGCGACGTAGTAGGTGACCGTGTCATCCCCCGAGCCGGTGGTGACCTGCTCAATGCCGATCGAGGTCAGCGAGGAGGTGTAGGAGTTGTCGGTGACGGCGACGTCGGTGGCCGCTGTGGCGGAAGTCGTAGCGGACATGGAGGAGTTGGCGGCCTCATAGGCGGCCACATCGCCGACCTCCACGTGGTCGATGACGAACCGGTTCAGCGCCCAGAGCGCCGTGCTGACCGCTCCCGCGCCCAGCAGGGTGCCACTGCCCAGGAGGACGCGCCGTCGGGAGTGACGGCGGGGCGCCGCGGGCTCGAAGGCGGGTTGTGCCGTGGGTCCACAGGCCGGCGTCCCGGGACGCGAAGCCCGGGGTGCGGGCAGCCGATCTGGTGACGCGACGCCCAGACGGTCGGTCGGCGCCCGGGTCTCGCTGTGGGCGGTACCGGAGTCAGGGAGCGAAGCATTGGACATGCCCACAACCCTCGCGGGCCTGGGTGTGCGCCGCCCGGAACCCGGGTATGGGGCCCCTGTGAATCCGGTGGCCGCGCGCGTCGGAGTCCCTGGTTGGCTGAGCGGAGACCGGATGCGCACGCGGGTGCCCCCGGCCGCTTCTCCACTGAGCCCCGCGCTGAGCCCCACAGGTGCAGCGGGTGCAAGATCTCACGCACCCGGCATGCGTGACTTCACAACTCACGGTTTCATAATCTCGGTCCATGACCACCTCCCCTTCGACCGGACCCGCCTCTGCCTTGCAGGGGAAGGGGGTCACTCCAGAACCCGAAGCCGGCCTGCGCACCTCCTTCGCCCCCAGCCTGCTGGTGGCGCTGGCGGCGCTCGCGGCCGTCGCCCCGCTGGCCATGGACGCCTACCTGCCGGCCTTCAACCAGATGGCTGCCGACCTGGGCGTGTCCGCCTCCACCACGCAGCTGACGCTGACCGCCTTCCTGGTTGGGGTGGCGCTGGGCCAGCTGAGCATCGGTGTGCTCTCCGACCGTTTCGGGCGCCGCCCCCTGCTGCTGTGGGGCAGCGCGCTGGCCTTCGTCGCCGGCGTCGGCACCGCGCTCGCGCCCAGCGCCGCCTTCCTGCTGATTGCGCGCTTCCTGCAGGGGCTCGGCGGTGCCGCCGGCATGGTGCTGGGCCGCGCCGTCATCTCCGACCGCTCCCGCGGCATCACCGCCGCGCAGGCGCTGAGCCTGGTGATGTCGATCCAGGGCGTCGCACCCGTCATCGCCCCGATCCTGGGTGGCGCCCTGGTCGGCCCGGTCGGCTGGCGCGGCATCCTCGGCGTGGTGGCCGCCTTCCAGGGCATCCTGGTGCTGCTGGTGGCCGCCTGGGTGCCCGAGACCCTGCCCGCGCAGCAGCGCCACGACGGCGGCTTCGGTGTGCTTGTGGACGGCACCCGTGCGCTCGCCAAGGATCACGTGTTCATCCGCCTGATCGGTATCAACGCGCTCGTCTACGCGCTGCTGACCTCCTACCTGTCCGCCGCCCCATTCATGCTGCAGGGCGTGCTCGGCATGAGCACGGCCGCCTACACCGCCGTCTTCGCCGTCTGCGGCCTGACGGTGACGCTCACCGTGGCCGCCTGCGGCTCGCTCGCCAGGCGGGTCTCGCCGGAGCGGCAGATCCGCCTGGGGCTGATCGGCATCCTCGTGGTGGACCTCGTCTTCGCCGCGGTTTGCCTGACGCGCCTGACCGGGCCCGTGTCCTCCACGGCGCTCACGGTCGCCACCGTCGCCCTGTTCATCATCCACGTGATGGCGCTGGGCACCTGCATGGGCAACCTGCCGGCGGTGGCGCTTGGACGCACCGGCCGCTGGGCCGGCACCGGCTCGGCGCTGCTGGGCTTCGTGCAGTTCGTGGTCGGCGGCATCGCCAGCCCACTGGTGGGGCTGACCGGCCAGGCCTCCGGGGTCGCCTTCGGGGTGACGATCGTGGCCGTGGCCCTGGCGGCAAACGTGCTCGGCGCCTTCGGGGTGCGTGACCGCGGCGAGAAGGAGCGCCTGCGCGCCGAGGCCGCGGCTAGGCGGGCCGCCAGGCTCGGCCGCGACCAGCTTCCGCAGGCCGACCGGGACGCCGACGACGTCGTGCCCGCCTCCGCGGGCGCCGTCGCCGAGCCCGCCACGCGGGCGGCTGAGGCCTGACGGCCTTCCGGCGAGCGCACGTCGGCGTCGTCCCTGCTACTCCTCGGAGGTGTCCAGGCGGTAGCCGACGTTGCGGACCGTGCCGATCAGGTGGTCGTACTCGGTGCCGAGCTTGGCCCGTAGCCGACGCACGTGCACGTCCACGGTGCGTGAGCCGCCGATGTAGTCCTCGCCCCACACCTCGTCCAGCAGCGCCTGGCGGGTCAGCACCCGCCCCTGATTGAGGGCGAGCGCCTTGAGCAGCTCGAACTCCTTGTAGGTCAGGTCCAGCAGCGTGCCGCGGATGCGGGCGGTGTAGGCGGTGGTGTCGATGACCAGGTCGCCGGCCTCGATCCGGTCATCGGCGATCGGCTCGGGCCCGGACTCGCGCACGCGCACCAGCCGCAGCCTGGCGCCCAGCTCGGCGGGTGAGGCCTGCGCCATGACGAAGTCGGAGGCCCCCCAGTCCGGCTGGACGGCGGCGGCGCCGCCCTCCTCCAGCACCAGAATGATCGGTCCGCAGTCCATCGGGCCGGACAGCAGCTGGCACAGGGCACGGGCACGCATCAGGTCCTCACGTGCGTCGACCATGACGACGTCGGCCGCGCCCACGGCGGCGTAGGAGGACGGCACCGGCTCCAAGCACTCGACCTGGTGCTCCAAGAAGGAGACGGCGGGGAGGACGGCGGTGGCATCGTCCTCACGGGTGAACATGATGACGCGCACGGCTGCCGCCTCCTTCCGGTCCGGTGGACCCTGGGGCCGAGTCAACCACACTCGCATTTGCGAACGGATTACACGAGCGGCTTATGTCGCCCGACTACGTGTGCCGGTCACAGGTGTGGGACGATGCGACCGTGAACACGCAGGATGTGCCCGGCATGGTGGACCCCGGCAGCTTCGGGACCCGTCGCGGCGGCAACCGCCCCATCGAGGTGGGGCTGGTGGACCCGGCCTGGACGCGGCTGGCGGTGGCCTCCGTGGTCCCCGTGCTCTTGGCCATCTCCGCGGCCCTGCCCGCGTGGGTGAGGCTGATCGTGGTAGTCCTGCTGGTGCCGCTGACCGGCCAGGGGTGGCCGGCGCTGGTGCGCACCCGGCACGATCAGGACGCCACCGCCGTGATCACGCTGACCGGCCTGTGTGCGGCGGTGCTGGTGGCGATTACCAACGACTTCGGCATGGCCGGCGTGGTTATGGCCTTCAGCGTGCCGGCGGCCTTTCTTGCGCAGATGGCGCGCAGGGACGGCCGCCCGCACCTGGTGGAGGACCTCTCCTCCACGGTCACTGGCAACCTGGTCATGATCTCCGGTGCCGGCTGGTGCGCCCTGCGCAGTGGGATCGCCGACCCCGCCGTCATCGTGCCCTGCACGCTGGCCCTGTTCACCGGCGCCCTGCTGACCACCCTGAATGTCCGCGCCACCGTGCTGGAGGTACTCACCTTCACCCTGCCCGCCCTGGTTGCGGGTGCCTCCGGCGGAGCACTGGCCATGGTCGGCTTCTTCGGTGCCAGTCACGTGGGGGCGGAGCCGGCGCTGCAGTCGGCCGCAGCCTGCCTGGTGGCGGGATTCGTCGCCGGCGTACTCATGGCGGTCTCCAACCGGGTGCTGTGGACTCACCGCTGGGTTCCCGGCGGGCGGGCCGCAGTGGCTAGCGCGATTGTTCCGATCCTGTCCCTGGGGGCTCCCGTGTACGCCATCGCGCGGATCATGGGCGGTTTCATCGCGGGCTGACCGCGGCGCCGTAGCGGCCCCGGCGCCCGGGCCGTACCCTGCACCCATGGCGTTCACGATTCCCGACGACCTTTCTCCCGAGCTGTACCCGCTGGCGTGGCTGGTGGGTACCTGGCGTGGCTACGGCATCCTCACCTACGGGGAGACCGTCCCCGAGCAGGCCGTCTACCAGGAGATGACCTTCGACCACGACGGTGGCCCCTACCTGCGGCAGACCACCACCATCTGGACCGTGGACGCCACCCGTAGCCAGGACCTCGACTTCGAGATGCCCGGGCTGGAGGGAGCCTCACGCCTGACCCCCGCGCAGGTCTGGTCCACCGAGACCACGTTCTGGCGGCCGGTCGGCCAGGAGATGCCGGAGGCGGCCGATGACGGCGGAGAGGCCGGCGGCGGAGAGGCCGGCAGTGGCGGTGGGGCGTCCAGCCCCGCCTCGAAGACCCCGATCACCTCCCTGGAGCTGGTCTCCGCCGATCCGGCCGGACACGTCGGCGTGTGGGAGGGCTGGATTCAGGGGCCGCGCGCCCAGGTGGGCACCCAGGCGGTGGGCCGCACTCGCACCGCTGCCTCCGTGACGGAAATGAGTCGCATGTTCGGCCTGGTGGGCGGGGAGCTCCTGTGGACCCAGGACATGGCTGCATTTGGCCAGGCGGAGGCGCAGTCCTACGCCTCCGGTCGCCTGGGCCGGGTGGAGGAGGCGGGGGAGACCGACCCCGGTGCTGCCCTGCGCGAGGCCATCGCCGCCGACGAGGCTACGCGCGCCGCCGAGGCGGTCGCAGCCGGGGGTTCTTCCGCGGTGCAGGACGCACCACCGCCGACCGACACTCAGTCGCCGACCACGGGGGCCTCCGTCTGATGCGCCGCAGTCCTCTGCTGTCCCGCACCGACGTCGTCGCCAACCCCGCGACCGACCTGGATGCTGCGGTACCGGCCCGGTACGAAGACCCCCTGCGGGAGCAGAACGCGCTGCTTGCCGGCCGCGCCGCCACCGCCCTGTCCCGGGACGTCGTTGCCGTGTCCGGTCCCGACCGCCTCAGCTGGTTGAGCACTTTGTCCAGCCAGGAGCTGAGCCGACTGACGCCCGGAGATGGTGGGGCGGAGGCGCTGCTGCTGGACGCCCAGGGGCATATCACTCATGCCCTGGCCTGTGTAGACGACGGCAAGCTGCTGCTGCTGGTCACCGAGGCCGGCCGTGGGCGGGCGCTGGTGGAGTTCCTGGAGTCCATGCGTTTCATGCTGCGCGTTGAGGTGGCCCTGCGGGAGGATGTGGCCGTGCTGGCTGCGCTCGGCACGGGCGGCGCGGCCCTGGAGGAGGCCGCCCGGGCCGCGGGTGCACACGTGGCGACCTGGCGCGATCCCTGGCCGGGCGTGGTCGAGGGCGGCACCAGCTATGACGTCGGCGTGGAGGGCACGCACCCCGGCGCGGGCTACCGGGCCACCTGGGTGCTGGTGCAGGCCGACGCGGTCGGAGCCGTTGCGGATGCGTTCGTTAGTGGCGCGGCTGCCGCTGCCACTGGTGGCGCCAACACTGCTGGTGACCTCGACGGGAGTGGCCGCGGGCCGGGTTCGGCCGGGCGGCGTCTGGCCGGGTCGCTCGCCTGGGAGGCCCTGCGCGTGGAGGCCGGGCGGCCGCGCTGGGGACGCGAGGTGGATGCGCGCACGATCCCACACGAGCTGGACTGGCTGCGTACCGCCGTGCACTTGAACAAGGGCTGCTACCCGGGGCAGGAGACCGTGGCCCGCACCCTCAACCTGGGGCGTCCGCCGCGGCGCCTGACGATCCTGCAACTGGACGGCTTCACCGGTCAGCTGCCGGTGCCGGGGGCGGTTGTGCGCCTGGGGGAGCGGGCTGTTGGTGCCGTGACCTCCGTGGTCCGGCACGTCGACTACGGCCCCATGGCGCTGGCGCTGCTGCGCCGGGGGGTGCCCGCGGATGCGGCACTGACCGTGGAGGTCACCGACGCAGATGACCCCGACGCGAATGCGGAGGAGGTCGCGACTGCGGCGGCCGGGGCCGCGGGAGCCGCAGGTGTGGCAGCAGTGTCCGGCGGCCCCGGCGCGGGGGAACTGGCGGATGCTCCGGCGGCGACACACTCCGGGGTTTCTGCGGGGAGGGCTGAACCCGTGGTTGTCGCGCGGGTGGACGCCGCTCAGGAGCCCCTGGTCTCCCCCGAGGGGCGGGCCCAGGCGAGCCCCGCCGAGCGCCCCGGCGTCGGCCTGCGCGGCGCCTCCCTCTCCCCTCGCCGAGTTCTGTAGCTATAACCGCCGAGATCGGTAGAAGTGGCGGCGGGGCTTGCTGCGCCGACTGTCTCGTGCTTGTGGCCGCGGTCGAGTAACAGGGGCGCGAGTGGGCACGCTCGTCGTCCTTCGAGGCGGAGCCCGCGCGATAGGTGCCGCACGCTTACGCTGGTGGCAGGAATTCCGCCGATCAGGGATTTTCGTTGAGATGATGCGGAATTAAGGGATTCATCTGGGTGCGCCAGGCTCCGCTCGAATTGCTCCTGCGTGCGCCGGAGGTCTCGCCGCACGCAGGAGCTCTCCGGGTGGCCTGCGACTAGTGTGTGAATCCGCAGAATCATGCGGTTTGTGGTCGGCGGTAGATTTGTTAAGCGTGCGCCGGGTCCGATGACGTGCGACTGCCGTACGACGCGGGCCGGTGCTCAACCTGGCGACTGCGCGCTCAGCCCGTTTTGCAAGCGGGGGTGGCGTATTTCGGCTCGTCCTCGCAGTCCTGATTCATAGGAGACTCGCTGCCCTGACTGCCATGCCGCGCCGGGTTTTCGCACCGGGAATCATGGGGCTGTCGCTGCCCTTGCGCTTTCCGCATGCGGCTCCTCAGGCTCCGCGGACTCCTCAAGCACTGCCGGTGGAGGCTCAACGAGTGTGACGGAAGCGTCGGTTACCTCCGAGGAGGCCACTGAGGAGTCCGATGTTGCCGCTGGATACGACGCGGGTAGGCACATGATCGTTTTGAGGTCACCAGCGACACAGCAACCCTCGCAGGCATCACGCTGACCGCTCTGGACGCCAACGGCAACATCAGCCAGGAGCAACTTGGTGATGAGGCACTCCCGTTCAGCAAGACGGCCGAGATTGACGGTGCCAGCGTCTTTGGCACCTCAAACGCCAATGTGCTGGCTCAGGCCAAGGACGGAACGGACATCACCGAGTCCATCACCATTGACGACAATGAGCCCGTCAGCTCGTCGGGATCCGGCGAGTTTGCTACCGCGATGGCCCAGGCCACCAACTGAGGATCGCCGCCTGAGAGCTGAGAATCGGCCGTCCGAGCCGACGGAGCTGTTTAGAGCGGTTTGCGTGGCGCCTGGCGCCCCGCCTACTGCGAGCTTTTGTACCCTGGTGTACGCCAATTTGCTGCACACCAGGGCGCAAAAGCTCGTACCAGAGGGCAAAAGCTTGCACCAGGGTGCGAAGGGGCGTCGGGCCTGCAGCCGCCAGACGAGCACAGCCGCGGAGTTTGAGTGTGCGGCGCCCGCCATGACTTGGCGTTGTGGTCCTTGTGGGAATGTTGTCCCTGTGGGAGGGTGAACTCATGAGCGAGCGCAGCCGCTGGATCGTGCCCATCGCCCTAGGCGCAGCTGGTGTCGCCTATGTGAACGGACGCCTGCGCCCGCGCGGCGATGCTGCCGAGCCCCTGCCCGGGGACGAGCTCCTGCCCGACGCCGAGATCGTTGAGACGCAAGAGACGGTGCTGGGTGCGCCCGCGCCCGAGGTCTGGCCCTGGCTGGTCCAGATGGGCTATGGACGCGGCGGTTTCTACTCCTTCGATGCGCTGTGTCAGCTCGTCGGTGTGGGCATCTCCAGTACTGATGCGATCAACCCGGCGTGGCAGAACCTGACAGTGGGTGACTCGGTGGACCTGGCGGAGAACATCTCCCTCGTTGTTGCCCGCCTGGAGCCGGAGCGCTGCCTCACCCTGTCCAGTGAGGGTGGAAGCGCCCCCGTGGGCAATGAGATGGAATTCGACTTCACGTGGGCGTTCGTCCTCACCTCAACGGGGCTGCATTCCTGCCGCCTTACGGTGCGCGAGCGGTACGTGCCCCAAACGCCGGCCGCCCGACGAATGCTGCGGACTATACGTCCGGTCGCGCGGTTCATGACGCACGGCATGCTTCACGGCCTGCGACGTCGTACCCGAGGCTGAGGGCGGACGACGATCTCCGGTGCGCGACTCAGATGGCAGTATGACGCACCCCGGTGCGCAATACGCGTTTGCATGCCTGCGCATCTCCGTCGGCCCTACCGTGAACGTGATGCGCACCATAGAATCGGCGCAACGCATCCCATGCGCCCTGAGGAGGAGCCATGAAGATTCTGCACTCACAGTTCACCGCCAAACCCGGTTACGAGGACGAGGTCGCCCAGATGATCTGCGACTTCGCAGAGAAGGTCCGCAGCGAGCCCGGCAACCGCGTCTTCGACGTCTACCGGCACAGCGACGACCCCGCGAAGTTCTTCGTCATGGAGGCCTACGTCGACGAGGACGCCTTCCAGACTCACTTGGGTATGCCCTACGGCGGCCCCTTCAATGCGCGCCTTGAGGAGCGCATCGAG
>NZ_PIZD01000022.1:0-36983 GCF_010365615.1 Actinomyces sp. 565 | reverse complement strand
CCGTCAACCACCGCCGGTGGTTGACGGCCCCGCAATCTTGATGGGCCCGCGGCGATCCGGTATTGGGTCAGGAGTCGACTCACCGCGCGGGCCGCCCCGCTCAGATGTGGCGGCGCCAGACCGCCTGCGCGAGCCGGCCGACCGCTCAGACGTTAGGGCCGGCCGCGCCCTCGTTGATCCGCTCGGTGAGGATGCGGGCGAAGGCCGCGGCTGAGGCGTCGCGGGTAGACAGGTAGTTCTTCAAGGCCTTGAAGAATCCGTCCTGCATCGCCGGTGAGATCACCTCGCCGTAGGAGATCGCGTTGAGGACCGTCTGACTGCGCAGGTCCTCGGCGGCCTGCTGCTGGTAGGGGGTGAGCGTGGAGACGTCGGCGTCATTGCGCACCGGCACGCAGCCCTTCACCTCGCACACGGCCGTCTGGACCTGCGGGTCGAGCACGGTACTCAGGAAGGCGTCGGCGTCCTCGCCGTCCGCCGAAGTCGAGGAGCGGACGAATGCGTCCACCACGATTAGGAAGGTCCCCTCGGTTCCCGGGAAGACCACCGAGGAGACCGGAGACTCGCCGGTGGTCGCCCCGGCCAGTGCCTCGGACTCGGTCAGGGCGCCGTCGTTCATCTGGTAGAAGCCGCACTCGCCCTCCGCCAGCCGACCGGCCGCCTCGTCCCAGGTGCGGTCGGCGTCGTCGGGATCGGTGTGATCCATGAGCCGCCCGAAGATCTCCAGGGCGTCGCTCACCTGCTGGCCGGACCAGTCGAAGCGGTCGGCCTCGATCTGGGCCCAGCCCTCTTCACCCACGGTGGCCAGCAGTACGGACTCGAACAGCCCGGCCGTGGTGATGGAGTCGGCGCCGCCGATGCACAGCGGCGTAGTCCCCTGCTCCTGCAGGGTGTCCAGGTCGGCGAGCAGATCGTCGAGGGAGTAGCCCGATCCCGGCTCGTTGATGCCCGCTTGTTGCAGCACGTCGCGGTTGAACATGAGGATGTTCGCCCGGTGCACGGACAGCGGCGCCGCGTACTGACTGGAGCCCACCGTGACCGAGGCGAGGATTTCCTCGGGGAGCTGGGCAGTGACCTCGTCGGTGAACAGGGGGGACACGTCGCCGACGACGCCGGCGTCCCGCCACGCCGTGACGTTCCCGGCGGTCAGTGACTGCCACACGTCGGGGGCGTCGCCGCGGGCGATGCGGGAGGCCAGGGTCACGTGGGCCTGGGAGCCGGCGCCGCCGACGACGGCCAGTTGGTCCACGGACACGTCGGGGTTGCGCTCCTTGTAGGCGTCGACGAGCGTGTCCAGCGCGACGGACTCCGAGGCGGAGGTCCACCAGGACAGCACCTCGACGGAGCCGGACGGGGCGGAGGGACTCCCGCAGGCGGTCAGGGCGAGGGCGGTGCTGGCCGCCGCGATCAGGGCGGCGGCGCGTTTTCTCAGGGAAGTCATGACTGGACCTTCCTCTTGGATGCTGTTCCGGCCGGGGCCGCACCGGAGGTCGTTTCTGATGCTGCGGCCGCGGTGGCGGCTGTTTGGGCGGGAGCGCGCAAGTCGTAGATCGCGTAGGCGGTCACCATGGCGAAGCACACCGCCGGAACGATGAACGAGCGGGCCGCGCTGGTGGCGTCCATCATCCGCCCCTGCACCATCGGCATGATGGCCCCGCCAACGATCGCCATAACCAGGCCGGCGGCACCGAACTTGGTGGTGTCCCCGAGCCCGGACAGGGCCACGCCGTAGATCGTGGGGAACATCAGCGACAGGCAGAATGAGGCCGAGATGATGGCGATCACGCCGGTGATGTCGGGGCGCAGCGAGGCGTAGATGCACAGGCCAACGGCGATCGTGCCCAGGACGGCCATCACCTTGGTGGCCCGGATGCGGGCGATGACGGCGGTCATGAGGAAACGGGCGATCAGGAAGACGATCAAGCTGATCTGCAGCATCTGCGAGCCCAGCTGCAGGGAGCCGTTGATCGCCTGCTGGGTGTACTGGATGATGTAGGTCCAGCAGCACACCTGGGCGCCCACGTCGAAGAACTGGGCGATCACCCCGTAGCGGTAGCGCTTGGAACGCCACAGGGTGGCCAGCGGGCTGGCCGGTCGCGGGGCGTCGTCCTCGGCGACCTGGGCGGTGGGTGGCGCCTTCTGGACGAAGATGATTACCAGGATGACGGCCAGCAGGACCCCGAGGCCGATGTAGGGCCCCGTCACGGCGCGCAGCTGCTCGGCGCGGATGGCCCGCTCGGTCTCCGGGCTGACGTCGGCCAGGTTCACCGGGGTGTCGAGCTTGGGGAGGATGAGGGTGGAGGCGATCAGCACGCCGATGTTGGTGCCCAGCGGATTGAAGGCCTGGGCGAGGTTAAGGCGCCGGGTGGAGGTCTCCTCCGGGCCGAGGGAGATGACGTAGGGGCTGGCGGAGGTCTCCAGTAGCGAGCAGCCTGCGGCGATGGCGAACAGCGCGGCCAGGAAGGCGCCGTAGGTCATCACCTGGGAGGCGGGCCAGAAGCCGAAGGCCCCCAGGGACGCCAGCGCCAGGCCGCAGACCATGCCCGCCTTGTAGCCCCACCGGGAGTTGATCAGGGCTGCCGGTATCGCCAGCAGGAAGTAGGCACCGTAGTAGGCCATTTGCACCAGCGACGCCTGGAAGGAGGACATGTCGAAGATGCGCTTGAACCCGGAGACCATGGGGGTGGTCAGGTCTGCGGCGATGCCCCAGGCAGTGAAGCAGCCGATGACTGCGATCAGCAGCGTCGCGGCGCCCGGATACAGGATTCTGGTGGGCGTCTGAGGTGCGGGGGGCGCGGAGAGGTCGGACTTGTTCGTTTCGGCCAGGGCCGTCATGGGAGCTCCCGGATCGGCGGTGATGCGGTGTGCGTCGGGGCGAGGTGTTGAGATGGTTGGCGGGGCGGCGGACGCAGGGGACGACCGCCTCGAATGTGAGCTGAACCATATCACGTATGTGTGGCGGCGGGTCATGCCCGGAGGGATGGACCTCGCGGCGTGGCAGGGCGGCGGCTAGAGTGGAAACGTGGAGATTCTGGTTCTCATTGCCTACTACGTGTCGCTGGCCGTCAGTGTGATCTGGCGGATCGCGCAGATCACCGCCGTGGGCCTGGGCGTCTGGGCGCTCATCGACACCCTCACCCACGATCCGTCGCATTTCATCGCGGCTGACAAGCGCACCAAGGGCTTCTGGCTTGGCGTCAATGCCGTCGGCGTGGCCGTGGTTCTGCTGATGGGGGCCACCTCGATGCTGGGCCTGCTCGGTGTGGTCGCCAACGGTGTCTACCTGGCCGACGTCCGCCCCGCCCTGCAGTACTACTCCCCGGTGCGGGTACGCTCCTCTATCCGCTTCCCTAATGGCCGCGGCGGATATCAGGGCGGCCGGGGTCCGCGCGACTGGACTCCTGGCCGCTGATGCGCGCAGTCCTGCAACGCGTGCACCGGGCTGCGGTGCGGGCCGACGGAGACGTCGTCGGCGCCATTGACCGTCCCGGGCTGCTGGCCCTGGTCGGTGTCACTCATGATGATGGCCCCGCGCAGGTGGCCACCGTGGCCCGCAAGATCGCCGAGCTGCGGCTCTTCGACGGCCCCGGCGACGACGGCGGTGCTCCGGGCCGGGAGGTGTCGGTTACCGACCTGGGGGCGCCGGTACTGGTGATATCCCAGTTCACCCTGTACGCCGACGTGCGCAAGGGTAGGCGCCCGTCCTGGAACGGCGCGGCCCCGGGCGATGTGGCCGAACCCTTGGTGGGGGCGGTGGTTACCGAGCTGCGCGCTCGCGGCCTGGAGGTGGCTACCGGCAGCTTCGGCGCCCACATGGACATCGAGGCCGAGCTGGACGGCCCGGTCACGATCCTCGTCGAGGCGTGATGCTCGGACCAGTTGTCGGTGCACTGACGCCCGCGTCGACTCGGCCTGCGCACGCGGAGGCTCCCCTGTTGTTGGGGCTCGTTCCGGAGTCGGTGATCGTCGCCGAGGCGCGCCATGATGTAGACGCCCCGCTGCTGCCGCCCGAGGCCGCCCATATCTCTCGGGCCTCGGCACGGCGTCGCGCCGAGTTCACCACCGTGCGGTTCCTGGCCGGGCGGGCGCTGGCCGAACTGGGGCTGGCCCGACCGGTTATGGTGCCCGGGCCGGCGGGGGAGCCCACCTGGCCCGACGGCGTCGTTGGTTCCCTGACTCATTGCACGGGATTCCGGGCGGCGGCGGTGGCCCGCGCGAGTGGGGTGGCGGCGGTGGGCATCGACGCCGAGCCGAACCGGCCGCTCGCGCGCGGCGTGCTTGAGCGGGTCGCCGCACCGGTGGAGCGCGCGCAGCTGCGCGAGTTGGCTGGTGCGCTGCCGGACGTGGCCTGGGACCGGCTCCTGTTCAGCATCAAGGAGTCCGTCTACAAGGCGTGGTTCCCCCTGACGCACTGCCCCCTGCGCTTCGCCGACGCCGCCGTGACTGTGCGGCCGGACGGTACCTTTTCGGCTCGGCTCGCCGCGGGCGCCCACTTCGATGCAGATGGCGCTGACCTGACTGGCAGCTGGGCCACGAGTGGTGGCCTGCTGGCGAGCGCGGTCGTCTGCTACGCCGGTTAGCGCTCTACTACGCCACTTCGGGGTCTGCTGAAGGGGTCCGGGGTGTACAGCAGTAGGGTAAGCGGCGTTGTTAAGGTCCAGTCGGCGTAGTAGACGACACCTCCGGACGGGATGCATGACCCTCGTGCGTGTTGCACGACCCCCGGAGGGTCGTGCAATGTACACCGGGGTCGTGCAACGTAACCGATAGGGGCCATGATGCGGATAGAAGCGGTACGTGGGGACATCACCGCCCAGGAGGCCGACGCCGTCGTCAACGCGGCCAACTCCGGGCTGCTGGGAGGCGGCGGGGTCGACGGCGCCATCCACCGCGCTGCCGGGCCGCGTCTGCTCCAGGCCTGCCGCGAGCTGCGCGCCACCAGCCTGCCCGATGGGCTGCCGGTGGGTCAGGCCGTGGCCACTCCCGGCTTCGACCTGCCCGCCCGCTGGGTCATCCACACCGTCGGCCCCAACCGGCACGCCGGCCAGACCGACCCCGCGCTGCTGCGCGCCGCCTTCCGCTCCAGCCTGGAGCTGGCCCAGGAACTCGGCTGCCGCAGCGTGGCGGTACCGGCGATCTCCGCGGGCGTATACGGCTGGGATGCCGACGCCGTCGCCCGCGCCGCCGTGGCCGAGGCCCGCGCGCTCGCAGCCCGAGCCGATACCGCCAGTGGCGTGGAAGTGTGCGGAACCGACGTCGTCGACGCCGCCGCGGAGCAAGCGGGTGGACTGCAAGTGGTGCGCTTCGTGCTCTTCTCCGACCGGCTGCTGCGGGCATTCCAGGCCGCCCTGGGCGCCTGAGTCCCGGTGACCGGCGCTCGGCGTCGGAGCTATCGGGCGTTGACGCGCACGAGGCCGGTCGGGCTTGTCGGGCGTGTGGTGGGCGGGGCGTCAGCTACGCCGGTTGGGCGTTAACAACGCTACTTAACGGCCTGCTGTATACCTCGCAGCCCTTCAGCAGGCCGTTAACAGGCGTTGTTAACCCCGAAGTGGCGTTGCAGACGGTGAGGTGGCGTTGCAGGCGGTGAGGTGGCGTTGCAGATGACCTCACTTTCAGGCACGGGGATAGCGGTAGCCACGTCCCTCGCTCTTCCTGCTAGGTCCTTGTGCAGGAGCCCGGCGTCAGGGTGGGGGTAGGTCGCCATGCTTGGACTCCCGCTCGGCCACTGGTACGAGGGCCTGCATGCACCCGCCCTCCTTTATTCCTGAGTCGGGTCGGCTCAACCCTGCTCACGCCCACTGCGAACAGGGGCATGGTTGCCGGCCCCGCGCCGTTAGCCTTGTCAGCGCGTGCCCCGCGTTCCCCCAATCCGGGCAGTGCCCGAACCCGGGCAACGCGACCACCAACCGCACGTGCCGAGGAGCAATCAGCGATGTTCGAACGCTTTACCGACCGCGCCCGCCGCGTCGTCGTCCTGGCCCAGGACGAGGCCCGCGCGCTCAACCACAACTACATCGGTACCGAGCACCTCCTTCTGGGCCTGATCCACGAAGGCGAGGGGGTTGCCGCCAAGGCGCTGGAGTCGATGGACATCTCCCTGGACGCCGTGCGCGCCCAGGTCGTGGAGATCATCGGCGAGGGTCAGTCGGCCCCCTCCGGCCACATCCCCTTCACGCCGCGCGCCAAGAAGGTGCTTGAGCTGTCCCTGCGCGAGGCGCTGCAGCTGGGCCACAACTACATCGGTACCGAGCACATCCTGCTCGGCCTGCTGCGCGAGGGCGAGGGCGTGGCCGCGCAGGTGCTGACCAAGCTCGGCGCCGACCTGTCCACCGTCCGCCAGACTGTCATGCAGATGCTCTCCGGCTATGAGGGCAAGGAGACGGTTACCGCCGGCGGCTCCAACAAGGAGGGCGCGCCGTCGGGCTCGGCCATCCTGGACCAGTTCGGCCGCAATCTCACCGCCGCCGCGCGCGAGGGCAAGCTGGACCCGGTCATTGGCCGCCACAAGGAGAGGGAGCGCGTCATGCAGATCCTCTCCCGGCGCACCAAGAACAACCCGGTGCTGATCGGTGAGCCCGGCGTCGGCAAGACCGCTGTGGTGGAGGGCCTCAGTCAGGCGATCGTCCACGGCGACGTGCCCGAGACCCTGCGGGACAAGCAGCTGTACTCACTGGACATGGGCTCGCTCGTGGCAGGCTCGCGCTACCGCGGTGACTTCGAGGAGCGCCTGAAGAAGGTCCTGAAGGAGGTGCGCACCCGCGGCGACATCATCCTGTTCATCGACGAGATTCACACCCTCGTCGGGGCGGGGGCCGCTGAGGGTGCCGTCGACGCCGCCAGCATCCTCAAGCCGATGCTGGCCCGCGGGGAGCTGCAGACCATCGGTGCCACCACTTTGGAGGAGTACCGCAAGATCGAGAAGGACGCCGCCCTGGAGCGGCGCTTCCAGCCGGTTACTGTCGAGCAGCCCTCCATCGAGGAGACCATCGAGATCCTCGGGGGCCTGCGCGACCGCTACGAGGCCTTCCACCGCGTGGTCATCACCGACGACGCCATTGAGGCGGCCGCCAAGCTGGCCGACCGGTACATCAACGACCGCTTCCTGCCGGACAAGGCCATTGACCTGATCGACGAGGCGGGCGCGCGGCTGCGCATCCGCCGCATGACCGCTCCGCCCGAGCTGCGCGAGATCGACGAGAAGATCGCCGCCGTGAAGAAGGAGAAGGAGTCGGCTATAGACGACCAGGACTTCGAGCGCGCGGCCTCGTTGCGCGACGACGAGCGCCGTCTGGGCGAGGAGCGTGCCGCTAAGGAGAAGGCCTGGAAGTCCGGGGACCTTGACCAGGTGGCGGAGGTGGATGAGAACCTCGTGGCCGAGGTGCTCGCCATGTCCACTGGCATCCCGGTGGTCAAGCTCACCGAGACCGAGTCCGCCAAGCTGCTGGGCATGGAGGATGAGCTGCACAAGCGGATCGTCGGCCAGGACAAGGCCATTCAGGCCCTGTCCAAGACCATCCGGCGCACGCGCGCGGGCCTGAAGGACCCCAAGCGCCCCGGCGGCTCGTTCATCTTCGCCGGCCCCACCGGCGTGGGTAAGACCGAGCTGGCCAAGGCCCTGGCGGAGTTCCTCTTCGACGACGAGGACGCGCTGATTCAGCTCGACATGTCCGAGTTCGCCGAGAAGCACACCGTCTCCCGGCTATTCGGTGCGCCCCCCGGCTACGTCGGCTACGACGAGGGCGGCCAGCTCACCGAGAAGGTGCGGCGGCGTCCCTTCAGCGTGGTGCTGTTCGACGAGGTGGAGAAGGCCCACCCGGACATCTTCAACTCGCTGCTGCAGATCCTGGAGGACGGTCACCTCACCGACGCCCAGGGCCGAGTGGTGGACTTCAAGAACACCGTCATCATCATGACCACCAACCTCGGCTCCAAGGACATCGGCAAGGCCGTAGCCACGGGCTTCCAGTCCACCGAGGGCGGCACCATGGACTACGAGGAGATGAAGGCGCACGTCAACCGTGAGCTCAAGCAGCAGTTCCGGCCCGAGTTCCTCAACCGCGTGGATGACCTGATCGTCTTCCCGCAGCTGACCAAGGCGGAGGTCCGCCAGATCGTCGACCTGATGATCGGCCGCCTGGCTGCGCGCCTGGCCGAGCAGGAGATGGACATCGAGCTGACCGACGGCGCCAAGGAGCTGCTGGCCGAGCGCGGCTTCGACCCGGTGCTCGGTGCTCGTCCGCTGCGCCGCGCCATCCAGCGTGACATTGAGGACGCCCTGAGCGAGAAGATCCTCTTCGGGGAGATCGAGCGGGGCCAGAAGGTCCTGGTCGACGCCGAGGGCGAGGGCATCCTGGGTGAGTTCACCTTCCGCGGCGTGCCCCGGCAGGACGCGGAGGAGGCCGTACGCGAGGCGGAGGAGATCGCCTCGGCCGCGGCCGAGCCGGCGCAGCAGTGAGCGTGGCATGAGTGTGGCACTGACCCGCCAGTAGGCGTGCGAGCCGCCAGGGCGGTCGGCTAGGTGCCGGTTGCTCCGTGGTGCATGGAGCTCCGCAGTGTATGGAGGCGGGGCCGCTTCCCACCAGGGGAGTGGCCCCGCCTTCGCGTACGGGTATGCGCGGTTGCCGGGGGCAACCGCGGGCAGGATTGATCGGGGCCGAGAGGCGGCTGCGGGACGGGTTTGCGGGTCCCGGTAACGAAGAGGATCAAGTGGCGCTTGTCATAACCGGGCTGTGAGTTTGATGTGACCTTCGCGCTACTGCCCCGTTTTCACTGGTCCTCGGCGCGTTCTCGGTTAGTGTGTGCGGCGTTAGTAGTACGCAAGTGCTTGGCGCATCTGGGGTCATGTGCTTGCAAGTCGTTATCTACAGATACTTCTGGACCCTTCAAGGAAAACACCCATCATGACTGCGACCGTGCCTGTTTCCGCCCGGCAAGCGCCTCCGCTGCCGGGGTGGATCAGACCATTGACCGGCCCGGATGAGCCCTCTTTGGGGCGGAAAGCCACTTGGGCTGTCGAGACGCTCCTGCTAGCCATGTCGCCCGCGATACTCCTGGGCCTGTCCTACCCGCTGGCCATGAGCCGGATGGCGGGGCACGTCGTCGGCGGCCAGCCGATTGCCTCGCTGATCATCAGCGTTGCCGTGGGCGTGCCCTGGCTGAGCCAAGTGGTTTGCGGCCCCGTCTACCGGCTCATGGGGCCCGTCGTGGATGCGCGACCGGGCGAGTGCGCCGGGCAGTTCATCCGACTGTGGCCGGCTGTCCTGGCATTCTCGGTTCCGCCGGCGCTGGTGGTCACAGCACTGGTGGCGCTGACCACGCACTGGCCCGCACCGGCGCTCGCCGCGCATTTCCTGCTGCTGATGGAGAACATGGTCTTCGCCCAGTCGCTCATGGTGGCGGACCTGTTGCGGCGCAGGCGCCACTGGGCCCTGGGCTGGGTGGCCTACGCCGCTTCGGTGCTGCTACTGCCAACGGCCTGGTACCTGCCGCCGCTGCTGGCCACCGTCACGCAGGTCGTGCCGCTGGTGCCGTTAATGCCCGGCCTGCTGCGCCCGCAGCCCGTACCTGTCAAGGACTACGTGGCGGACATGGGGCGAGGCCTGGTTCTTGGCGGCGTGCTCTGGGCGGACAAGCTCCTCCTCTTCCTCACTGTCGGCACTCAGTGGCACATTGCCCTGGCCTACCTGTGCCTGCAGCCAGCCGTACTCGGCTACACCTTCTACTTCGCAATCGCCACACCCAGGGTTACCGGGGCGCTGTCGGACTTCCACCAGGGTCTTGAGTCGGTGAGCATCGAGTCGCTGCGCGATCGCAGCCGCTATCTCACCAGGCTCATGGACCGTGCGCTCGTGCGCGCCGTGCTGGTAGAGGCCCTGGGCGTGGCCGTGGTGCTGGCGGCGATTGCAGTACTGGCCCCCGCGTCATTGCTTGAGGCATTCGCCGTGTCGCTGGGGTCGGCGCTGCTGGCAGCGCTCACCCTGCTCGCTTACGAGATCGACCATGCCGGGGACCCCGCCCTGGCGCTGTGGCTGTCCGCCGCGCACCTGCTGGCGGCGCTGGCGAGCTTCACCCTGGTTGGCGGCCTGGCCGCCTCATTCGCGGCGACGGCGCTGGTTGACGTAGCGCTGATCGCCGTCTCGGTGGTCATCTACCGGGCGCGCTGGTCCTCGCCCGAGTACTCCTTCTTCTGGCGAAAGGCCCTGTCATGGTGAGCAGTGAACACGACCCGGCGATGGACGGGACCGAGCCCGCAGGCGCCGTCCTGCCCGACGGCGTTCCCGCTGACGGGCGTTACGCGGAGGTGGATGTAGCCATCGTCATGGAGTCCACCTATCCGTATCTCAAGGGCGGGGTCTCCGCAGTCGTCCACGACATCATCACCGGCAACCCGGACCTCACGTTCGGGATCATCCACATCACCTGGGACCATGACTCCCCGCGCACCGACCTGTACGGCATGCCGGGGAACGTGCGCTGGGTAAAGGTTGTGTACCTGTCAATGGCGGACCACCCGGAGTTCACCTCCAGCCGCCCCGCCGACCTGCGCATGAACCACCGCGAGCGGCTGGTGCTGTCTCACCGGCTCGTCGACGCCCTGCAGGCGCTGGCGGCGGGTGAGGGCAAGCCGGTCTGGGACCTGATCGCGGAGGGCATGGCCGCCTCGACGCGCCGCTATCCGCTGTGGGCGCTACTGGGGTCCGCCGAGTTCATGGAGACCTACCGCGACCGGATGCCTACACTCGGGATGTCGCTGAGCGAGCTGTTCTGGTGCCTGCGCGAGTTCTTCTCCCTGGCGTACGCGGTGCTGGGGCAGACCATGCCCCGGGCGCGCGTCTATCACGCCCACACCACCGGTTACGCCTCCCTGCTGGCCGCCAACGCTGCCCGGGAGAACCAGGGGTCCTTCCTGCTGACCGAGCACAACCTCTACGTACGCGACACGATCAATACGCTGCTGGGCAGGCGCATGGACAAGCCCGTCACCCGGCAGGACTACCGGACCTTCGACGTCGGCGGGCGGGACCGGATGTGGATGGCCTGGTGGATCGAGATGGGGAGGCTGTGCTACCCGGAGGCCTATGCCACCACCTACTTGTATCCCGACGCCGTCGCAGAGGCCAGGGAACTGGGGCTCGACTCGACCGCGGTCCACGTCATCCCCAACGGCATCGTCATCGACGAGTTCGATGGGGCCTACGCCGAGCGGCGTGACGCCACCCGGCTGCTGCGGCAGGAGGGAGTTGAGGCCCACCGGTGGCGGCTGGTGTACATAGCCAGGGTCGTACCGATCAAGGGGCTGCTGGACCTGATTGAGTCCATGCGGATTCTGCGCGAGCGCGGCCTGCGGTTCCACCTTGATGTATGCGGTCCTACCGAGCACGCTCCCGACTACTACGAGCGCTGCGTCGCCAGGATCGCGGAACTCGGCCTGGAAGACGTCATCACGGTGCGCGGCACGATCAACGTCCGTGAGCACCTGAGCGACTGGGACCTCTTCCTCCTTCCGTCCTACAACGAGGGCCTGCCGGTGGTGTCGCTGGAAACGATGGGCGCAGGTATTCCCACCGTGTCTACCGACGTGGGCGCGCTGCGGCCGGTTGTCCTTGACGCCATCACCGCCCAGGACGGGACGGTCCTGGACCCCAGCGGTTTCATCATCTCCCCCGGGGACCCGGTACTCATGGCGGACCGGATCCAGCAGGTCACGAGCGACGTCGACCTGTTTGAGCGGATGAGCCGCTCCGCTCGGGCAAGGGCGGAGACCGCCTTCAACCTGCTGCGGGTCAACGCCGCATACCATGAGCTGTACGTGGAGGGAGGAGTGGGCCGTCCCAGGGCGGACGCGGCTCATAACGCGGGGGCGCGGCGGCCACATGGCGTACCGCCGTCGTCGCGGGGACGTCACCGGGCGCCGCGGCGGCCTGTTAAGTGGAACTGGAGCCGGAAGCCCAAAGGGCGGTCGGCCGCGAAATGACCGGCACCGGCACGGGAGTCGGCGCCTGGCTGCGCTATGGCGGGCCGATTGCACCCGCAGAGGTGGACTTCGCCGTCGCCCACTACCGGTCCGCGGTCCTCCAGCCCTGGGAGCGGGAGGTTGCGGCCAGGCTCAAGGACGCCCGCCCCGACATGACGGTGCTGGCCTACCGCTGCCTGTCCTCGGCGCGGGACTTCGAACCGCCCGAACGCTGCGCCTCGGGGATCGGCTGGCGGGAGGCTGACGCGCGGGGCTGGATCGCGCACCGCTCCGGCGAGCCGGTGGAGTGGTCCTCCTATCCGGGACACTTCCAGGCCCGCGTGTGGGACCCCGACTACCGCGCCGCCTGGGCGGAGCACGTCGCCGGATCGCTGGAGGGAACCGCTTTCGACGGGGTGATGGCGGACAACGATGTCTTCGAGGACTATTACGGTCTGGACCTGCCCGCCATTGCCGCCGCCGACCCGCACGCCCCGGCCGATGTCGCGGGGCTGCGCCTGGCGCTGAGCGAACTGGTTGACGTGGCGGGGCGGGCCCTGTCCGCTACTGGCCGCCTGCTGGTTCCCAACATCGCCGAGGCACGGCGCGAACCCGGCCGGTGGAAGCGCCACGCCGCCTGGGGCGGGGGCTTCGACGAGTGCTGGTTGGGCTGGGGGGAGGACATCCTGTTCGATGCGGCGACGGTGGCTGCGCAGGCGGGCCAGCTCGACGGCCCGGGCCTGGGGCTGCTGCGCACGCCCTCAGGTGGGTCTGGTCCGGAGTATGACGGGTCCCGGCAGGGCCTGTACGGGTTGGCGATGTTCTGGATCATCGGGGCCGGGTCCCCGCGCCTGTCCTATGCGGCCACCGGGCACGATGACTACTCGCGTACGCCCTGGTTCCCCGCCATGGACGCCGATCTTGGCCGACCGTGCGGGCCTGTGCGCAAGTCCGGCCGAGTCTGGCGACGGCGCTTTGAAGGCGGGGTCGCGGCCGCCATACCCGACGGGGAGAGCGGGGGAACCGTTACTCTTCCGCATGGCGCGGTACAACCGGGACCGCTGGGGCGGCCCGACGGCGCACCCCTGCCCCGACGTCTCCGACTGCGCCCCCACGAGGGCGTGATCGCTCTGGTGCCCTGAGCCGTTCCTGCCTTTCCTGGTTGTTCGCGTTTGCGGCGTGGTGGGCTGGCGGCGTGGCAGGTTTGCGGCGTGGCGGGCTGGCGGCATTGCGGTAGGGGCGTTCGGGTCGGCGGCTGGTGTGCTCTCGGGGGTGCTCAGGTCGGCGGCTGGTGCATTGGACTTCGGAGCGGTTGGCTCTACTTGGACTGTCTGGCTCTACGGGGACTGTGTAGCTCTACTTGGACTGCCCAGAGGCGCTCTCGGACGGACCAGCCGGAGGAACACGGTCCCCGATCCGGTGCCCGCACGACTTTGAATACTCCGGGGCCCCGTCCGCGAATGCCACCACCTTCCCGAATACGTCCTCGTACGCCGAGTACGACCTTGCCGGCCCCAAAACGACCCCATGTAGTTGTCCGAATACGACCTTGGGTGGGTGAGTACGACCTCCGCGTGGCGAATACGTCCTCGTCAGCCCGAGAACGTCCCCCGCCCGGCGAAAACGTCCTCGTCAGCCCGAAACCCTCCACGATGTGGAGGGTTTGGGGAGTGTGAGGTCGTATTCGGCCTGCGTGGGGTGGTCGAGCACGACCTCATACGCCCGAGTACGACCTCGCGAGCCCGAAAACGACCCCATGTAGTGGCCCGAATGCGACCTTGGGTGGGCGGGAACGACCTCGACGGCCCGACCACGACCGCAACGCAGCGTTCCTCCAACCCGAACGCCATATCCGCGAACCATCGCGGCAGAAAGCGAATCCGTGGGTGCCGAGTAGTGAACTCACGAACACCCCTCTGCACGTCGGCCGAGAGCAGCGCGTTGACGGAGACCTCCGGCTCTTTTAGTTCGTGGTGTTGAGGCTGGTCGGGGGCAGGTCGCGTGCGGCCCTTGAACGTGGGGCCAAAGCGCCGCGGGGCCCGGCGTGAAAGAGCCAGGCGCGGTCCCGCCAGGCCTCGGTCAACCGTGTGCGGGCGAGCCAGGCGCGGTCCCGCTAGGCCTCGGCCAGCCGTGTGCGGGCCAGCCAGGTTCGGGCCAGCCTGGCCCCGGGCGAGTCAGGCGCCCCGAGACGCCCACGCGCCCCGCTAACCTGCTCGCTCCTGCGAACCCCCTCCGACCCCACGAGCAACCCCACTCCGCAAACCGGAAGCCTCCGAAGAGTAGAACGGAGCGCATTAGTCGCTGCACTCCGCTTTCCGCGGGCTGGTGCTGCGTGCCGCCTGCAGCGAGAGGCGCGCCGTCCGCGCACCCCGTGCGGTGAGCTGGTGCGTATTTTGTCCGTACAAATAGCGACGATATGGCGACATGGCGCCGGAAAGTGGCGTTAGGACTGAAGTCACATTAGAGTGTGCGCTGTCAACGCGCGCGGGCGCATAGCCAACCAGAACTAGAAAGAGGCGACGATGCCCAAGTACGTATACCGCTTCAGTGAGGGAGACAAGGACCAGAAGGACCTCCTGGGCGGTAAAGGGGCCAACCTCGCCGAGATGACCCGACTCGGCCTGCCGGTGCCGCCCGGCTTCACCATCACCACCGACGCCTGCCGGGCCTATCTGCGCGACGGCGTCGTCCCCGATGAGCTAGCCGTCCAGGTCACCACTGCCCTCCGGCAGGTCGAGGAGGAGCTCGGCCGCCAGCTGGGTGACGCCGAGGACCCGCTGCTCGTGTCAGTGCGCTCCGGCGCCAAGTTCTCCATGCCCGGCATGATGGAGACGGTCCTGAACATCGGGCTGAACGACGCCTCGGTCAAGGGCCTGGCCGCCGCTTCAGGCGATGAGCGCTTCGCCTGGGACTCCTACCGCCGCCTGATCCAGATGTTCGGCAAGACCGTGCTCGACGTCGACGGCGATCACTTCTCCGACGCCCTGGACGCCAAGAAGGTCGAGCGCGGCGTCAGCCTCGACTACGAGCTAGACGTGGATGCCCTCAAGGAGCTCGTGGAGCAGTACAAGGCGATCGTCGCCGAGCACGCAGGCATCGACTTCCCCCAGGACCCGCGCGCCCAGCTGGACATGGCCACGGAGGCCGTCTTCCGCTCCTGGAACACCGAGCGCGCCCACATCTACCGGCGCCGCGAGAAGATCCCGCACGACCTGGGCACCGCCGTCAACGTGTGCACCATGGTGTTCGGCAACATGGGGGAGACCTCCGGCACCGGCGTGTGCTTCACCCGCGACCCCTCGACCGGCCGCTCCGGCGTGTACGGCGACTACCTGGTCAACGCCCAGGGTGAGGACGTCGTCGCCGGCATCCGCAACACCCTGTCCCTGGCGGACTTGGAGCGCCTGGACAAGACCAGCTACGACGAGCTGCGCGCCGCCATGCGCCGCCTGGAGACCCACTACCGCGACCTGTGCGACATCGAGTTCACCATTGAGCGCGGCAAGCTCTGGCTGCTGCAGACCCGCGTGGGCAAGCGCACCGCAGCGGCGGCCTTCCGCGTGGCCACCCAGCTGGTGGACGAGAAGCTGATCACCATGGACGAGGCCCTCACCCGCGTCACCGGTGATCAGCTCACTCAGCTGATGTTCCCGCAGTTCGGCGACGACGCCGGACGCGACCTGATCACCCGCGCCATGCCCGCATCCCCGGGCGCCGCCGTCGGCCACATCGCCTTCGACAACGCCGAGGCCGTCGCCCGTGCCGAGGCCGGGGAGTCCGTCATCCTGGTGCGTCGCGAGACCAACCCCGACGACCTGCCGGGCATGGTCGCCGCCGTCGGCGTGCTTACCGCCCGCGGCGGGAAGACCTCGCACGCCGCCGTCGTCGCCCGCGGCATGGGCAAGACCTGCGTGTGCGGCGCCGAGGCGCTGGAGGTGGACGCCGCCGCCCGCACCGTGCGTGTGGCCGGGCGGGAGGCGCCCCTGACCAGTGACGATGTGATCGCGATCGACGGCACCACCGGTGAGGTGTTCCTGGGGGAGGTCGCCGTGGTCGACTCCCCGGTGATGACCTACCTGCGCCGTGGCCTGGACACGGCGCTGGCCTCCGCCGCCGACGACGACTCCCGCGAGCTGGTCACCAGCGTGGACCGCATCATGCGGCGGGCCGATGAGGTACGCCGCCTGCAGGTGCGTGCCAACGCCGACACCCCCGACGACGCCCGCCACGCCATCCACCGCGGCGCTCAGGGCGTGGGCCTGTGCCGCACCGAGCACATGTTCCTCGGTGAGCGCAAGCAGTACGTGCAGAACCTGATCCTCGCCGCCGACGGCGCCGAGCGGGAGGCCGCCCTGGCCGCCTTGCTGCCGCTGCAGAAGGGCGACTTCGTGCAGATGCTTGAGACGATGGACGGCAAGCCCATGACGGTGCGCCTGATCGACCCGCCGCTGCACGAGTTCCTCCCCGACCTGACCGAGCTGAGCGTCAAGGTTGCGGTTGACCGGGAGCGCGGCACCCTGGACCCGGCCGACGAGCAGCTGCTCGCCGTGGTGCGCCGCAACCACGAGGCCAACCCGATGCTCGGTCTGCGCGGCGTGCGTCTGCTGCTGACCATGCCGGGCCTGATCGAGCTGCAGGTGCGGGCCATCGCGGAGGCCGCCGTCGAGCGGCTCAAGGCGGGCGGCGATCCCCGCCCGGAGGTGATGATCCCGCTGATCGGATCGGTGCGGGAGCTGCAGTTGGCGCGGGAGCGCGCGGAGGCGGTGCTGGCGGAGGTGTCCGCGGAGTCCGGTTTCGACCTCGACTTCCCGGTCGGCTGCATGATTGAGCTGCCGCGGGCTGCCGTTACCGCGGCGCACATCGCCGAGGAGGCGGACTTCTTCTCCTTCGGCACTAATGACCTGACCCAGACCACCTGGGGCTTCTCCCGCGACGACGTGGAGGCGTCCTTCGTGGGCCGCTACATCGAGGCGGGCATCTTCGGCACTTCCCCGTTCGAGTCCATTGACGTCGATGGCGTGGGCGGCATGGTGCAGCTGGGCGTCGACGGCGGCCGGTCTACCAAGCCGGGCATGAAGATGGGCGTGTGCGGTGAGCACGGTGGTGACCCCGACTCGATCGCCTTCTTCCACCGGGTCGGTTTGGACTATGTGTCATGCTCGCCGTTCCGCGTGCCGGTGGCGCGTCTGGAAGCGGGTCGGGCGGCGGTGCTGGAGCCGGCCGAGTGACGCATTGGTGAAGCGTCGGCGTGCCGTCGATGTGAAGCGCTGACGGCACGCCGGCGGGGCTCCGATACGAACTTTTGCACCCTGGTGTACGGCAGTTTTCCGCACACCAGGGTGCAAAAGTTCGCAGTAGGGGCATTTGGTCGCCGTTGAGGGCAGCGGCTGGGTGTTGGCAGGGGAGGGTATCTCTCAGGCTGGCTGCGGCCGACGGAACTTGTCCCAGTTTGTCAGGAGGTTGAAGCCTGCGGCTATGCCTAGCACGATTACCGCCAGGTTGCTGCCGGGGCTGGACAGGACGAGGCGCTGCGGGGTGATGAGTAGGTCGGCAATGAGCACGGCGGCCAGTGCCGCGTCCACGACGACTATGCCGGGGCCCACTCTCCAGCGCAGCCTCGTGCCGAAGTAGCCGCAGTCCGCATGTATGCCGCGTGCGACTACGCTGGCAGATGCGCCGGCCAGGGTCAGTAGCAGGACCGCTGCGATGGTCTCGGTAATGGGCAGGCGGCCGCCCAGTATCAGGCAGCCTGCCAAGAACAGCTCGATCACAGGTAGAGCCAGTGCCACATGACGGGCTGAGCGCCCGGACACTATGCGGTAGCCGACAACGTCCGCTACCTGCTGATCGCGCGACGTGGAGAGCTTTGCGTAGGCGCTCAGAGCCATCAGCAGACCGGTCAGGATCCGACCCGCTGCGAGCATCATGGCGACAGTCGAGAGCAAGGTACTCACGCTCCTTCCGCGTCCAGGAGTGCATTACTGCACGATGGGGTGCTGGAGGACGGCATCTCCATCGTGCGCCGCTCCCGGGCGCATGTCAACAGGAAGGAGCGCGCAGACGGCATCCTCCCACGCGGCCTCTGCATGCTGCGCGCAAGCAGCTACGCGGCGTGCTGGCAAAGTAGAGTCAAGCGATGGGCGTAACGCAGCCTGTTAGTTGCGGTACAGTGATGGTGAGTCGATGGCCGCCCGAGTCGCCTAGTAACCCTGGAGGAAGAGATGTCCGAGAAGGAAAAGCTCACCGAGCTGAAGGAATATGTCGATCGCAAGAACCGCGAGACGGACCTGGTGAATCCGTACGCCTGCACCGTTGTGGAGGGGCTGCATGGCTGGGTGAATGCGTCCGACACCTGGGAGGGGCCGCTGGCGGATGAAGAGTCCGAGGAGACGAAGGCCGAGATTGACGCGCTGATTGGTGTGTTTGCGGCGCTCAGTGAGGATCTTGCGACGGCAATAGCCAACGCAGAAAGCGGCGAGGAGGATAGCTGACGCCCATAGGGGTGTCGGGAATTCCGCCTGGTTGCAGCATAGGAAGGGGAGGAACAATAATGACAAAGGTATCCCTCAACGCAGAGAAGCTGGAAACCGCCATCGCTCAAATCCGTAAGGTTGCCACCGACGCGGAAGGCGCTCGGAGCTCAATCAATCTCGAGATTAACAACGCCGATGTCGCCGTGCCTGACACTGACTTCAGCACGGACGCGTTGACCGCCATTGATAACCTGAGGGCCAGAGCAGATGAGATTGAGTCCTGCAAGGACGAGATCGTGCGGCTGAATGAGTCGGGAATCGCGGGCATGGACGCTAACGGCGTCATCACCTACAATTTGCCGGACACCGTGACGATCAACTCTTCGGACGATCTCAGTTCGGTAGTCCAGGCGGAGATCGACGCGGAGAAGGCGAAGAACGCAGATCCCGATGAGCTGCTGGACCTGATGAATGGATCGGTAGCAGACCATCAGGATGATGAGGTCTATGCTGCGGCCTTCGCCGACGCCATGGGACCCGAGGGCATGGCCGATCTGGCCTACACGATTGACAAGCACCGGCAGTACCAGCTTGAGAACTTTCCGGACTACGATCCGAAGGATCCCGACACTGACTACGGCACTCGCTGGGATAGGACCAACGAAGCATGGTTGTCCGCTCAGGCGACGCTGTCGATCTGCTTCGGCACGGCGACGAACTCCTCTGCCTGGACGCCCCAGCACCGCAAGGAGTATGCGGAGGAGCTGGCGGAACTCGTCACGGACGAAGATCAGCCCTACTACATGCCACTCGGCTTCAACCTGCTGCTGGAAGGCGCGAACCGAACCGCAGCGAATACGGCCGAGGTTGACGGCGAGGCGGTGCAGGCCGGCGGAGTGTTCAACAAGTACTTCCTGCAGGATCTGGGGAATGCCATACAGGCGCATGAGAAGACCAGCGAAGGTTACCCGGCGTGGCGGGAGATGATGCTGAAGACCTCTTCGCCTGAGGGGAGCATGGGTGATTGGGATCCTATGGCCGGGATTCTGACTGCGATGGGGCGGCAGCCTGATGCGGCTTTGGACTTCCTGGCGCCGCCGGTTGATGATCGCGCCACCGAGCAGACCGTGGAGGTTGATGGTACTACCTGGGAGTGGCTTAAGGGGCGTGACTGGGATTCGACCAGTTTTGAGGCGCTTACGGCGGCCATTGCGGGCGCTTCGGAGCATCGTCAGTTGACGACGGGTACGAAGGACGAGCGTGCCGCGTGGATCACGGAGCAGGCGGTGGTTGACATGGCCGGGCGCAAGGATGGCCTGTGGACGGACACTTCGCGGCAGAACACGGCCGTGGTACTGGCCAATTCCATGCAGGAGGTGGATGAGGCCGCAGGCGACGTTCAAAGAAATTCACGGAGATCGCAATTCAATGCTGCGATGCCCGCTGGCTGGGATGAGAAGCACGACGAGGAGGTGCGCGCATTGTTGCAGGAGACGCTCAAGGATGACGTCGCCTTGCAGACCGTCTCCGACGCTGCAGGCAGGTACGCGTCTGCGCGCATGGATAGCGCATTGGATGCTCTGCCGGAAGACGCGAGTGGGGAGGAGGCGTATAAGCGGGCGTCTCAAACGGGGTACAGTAATGGCCGCCTTATCGGATATATTCAGGGTGCCGCGGAGAAGGGGCGCGGCGACGCCGCAGCCGAGAAAGACGCGACCAATCAGATGATCCTAAACGCCTTTGGTAAAGGGCTGAGCTTCATACCGGGACCACAGTCCGCTGTGGCAGGAAAGGCGCTAAGTATCGCGGAGTCGTATGCGCTCGATATGGTGGGGGACTGCTTGCCATCAAATGCGCAGCAGGCGCAGGACGAGGCGGTGAGTATGCAGGAGCAAGCCATGAGGAGAATATTAGCGGAATCGTATGTCAAGCTTGATGAACGCGGGTATTTGCCGCCCGAGGCATACTTGGACTACGAGAACAACTATTACGAGGATTCCTGGATGAAGCGCGACGATCAGGGAGACTTGCATATTGACGGTGAGGCGTTGCTGTCCAATCCGGAAAGCATCGAGCAGTTCATGGGGTGGATTGAAGATGATTGGGAGCTTGACTCTGTTCTGGGTGAGGCATTGATGGGGTCGAATGGTTTCGAAGCAGGCGCTAAGAGTGGGAGGCGATGATGGGGCAAATACAACGTGATGTGGGTGTCAAGGCGCGTGTAGTTTGGGTTTTGCTAATTCTGGCGTGTACGGGGTGCTTCGGGGGTTGTGCCGATGATTCGATCACGGGCCCTTACTGTGGGCTGATTGCCGAGGAGGACGTGACTCCGATAGTGGGTCGTGTGACGGAGGTTGAGGAGGGGGGTGGCAGGCTGTCATATTGTACTATCGAGGGTGAGCGTGCTGTGTTGGCGGTGCACGGCACTAGCGACTCGTGGGTTGTGTTTGGGCAGGATGGTGACAACGCGTTTACGACGTTGGAGGCGATTACTGGGGGTGAGGGGCGTGAGATCCCGGGTACGGAAGCGCGCGTATTCTCTTACCTGTCTACGGGAAATCCTGTGCACCCGAATGCTTATGCTTATTGGTTGGAGGGGCGTGCCGGGTTTGCCATGTACACGGTGGTTGCCGAGGATGCTGATGAGTCGACGGTTGCGGCGTTGGAGGAGTTGGTGATCAAGTACGCACCACAGGTCTTGGATGGCGTGGCTTCGCGTTCGGAGGACCCAGGCCCTAACTGGAATGATCCGGCGACTGGTGCGCCTGGTGCCGAGTCGTCTGCTTCCCAGGCTGCAGACATGTCCAGCGATGCTGACTCAACGTCCACCGGATCGCCAGGTCAGTGACAATGATGCGACTCAAGTTCAGCCGTGTGCGGTCACTCCGTGCTGTTGTGGTGGCGCTGCTAGTGGTCGCGCCGTTAGGTTGCGTAAGTGGTTGCGCTGATGATTCGATCGCGGGCCCATACTGTGGGCTGATTGCCGAGGAGGATGTACACCCTATTGTGGGTCGTGTGACGGAGGTTGAGGAGGGGGATGGCGGACTGCTCTATTGTAGAGTTCGGGGTGAGCGCGCTGTACTGGTTGCGAGCGGTACGGACGACTCGTGGGTTTCGTATGGGCGTAACGGCAATAACGCGTTTACGACGTTGGAGGCGATCACTGGGGGTGAGGGGCGTGAAGTTCCGGGGGCCGATGCGCGTGTATTCTCCTATCTTCGGCCGCACACTGAGTCTCCGGATGCTTATGCGTATTGGTTGGAAGGTCGTGCCGGGTTCACGATGTACACGGTGGTTGCCGAGGACGCTGACGAGTCGACAGCTGCGGCGTTGGAGGAGTTGGTGATCAAGTACGCGCCGCAGGTGCTGGATGGGGTGGACTCGCGTACAGCGGACCCCGGTCGCAACCGGGGCGATCCGGCCACCGGCACTCCCAGTCCCGAGTCGTCGGCCGCACAGACCACGGACTCGTCCAGAGGGGCGGAGTCTACGTCCACCGGATCGCCAGGTCAGTGACAATGATGCGACTCAACTTCAGCCGTGTGCGGTCACTCCGGGCTGTTGTGGTGGCGCTGCTAGTGGTTGCGCCGTTAGGTTGCGTAAGTGGCTGCGCTGATGATTCGATCGCGGGCCCATACTGTGGGCTGATTGCCGAGGAGGATGTACACCCTATTGTGGGTCGTGTGACGGAGGTCGAGGAGGGTAGTGACGGAGTGTTCTATTGTAGCATTGAGGGTGAGCGTGCCGTATTGGCCGCGCACGGTACGGCGGATTCATGGGTGGCGTTCGGGCGTGGTGGTAATAATGCGTTTACCACGTTGGAGGCGATTGCTGGGGGTGAGGGGCGTGAGGTCCCGGGTGCGGATGCGCGTGTATTCTCCTATCTTGGGCGGTACCCAAAGCACCCGAATGCTTATGCTTATTGGTTGGAAGGTCGTGCCGGGTTTGCCATGTACACGGTAGTTGCGGAGGATGCTGATGAGTCGACGGTTGCGGCGTTGGAGGAGTTGGTGATCAAGTACGCGCCACAGGTGCTGGATGGGGTGGCATCGCGTACAGCGGACCCCGGTCGCAACCGGGACGATCCTGCCACCGGCACTCCCAGTCCCGAGCCGTCTGCCTCTGCCACCGCCGCGACGACTGCCTCTGTCACGGCAGGGACGGAGGGATCGGACCGGGCTCGAAGCGATGCGGAGAAGGCGAAGAACGCCAAGCCCGATGAGCTGCTGGAACTGATTAACGGATTGTTGGCCGACCACAAGGACGATGGGGTCTATGCCGCGGCCTTTGCCGACGCCATGGGCCCAGAGGGGATGATGGAACTGGCCTACACGATCAACCAGCAGAGGCAGCAGCAGACCGAAAACCTGCCCGCTTACGATCCGAATGACCCCGACGCCGAATACGTGACCCGTTGGCAGCAGACCGAAGACGCGTGGCTGTCGGCCCAGGCGACGCTATCGATCTGCCTCGGCACTGCGACGAACTCCTCGGCCTGGACTCCCCAGCACCGCACGGACTACGCGAAGATACTCAGTGAGCTGCTCGCGGACGAGAGCCAGTCCTACTACATGCCGCTCGGCTTCAACCTGCTGCTTGCGGGAGCCGACCGTTCGGTCATGAACCTGGTCGAGGTTGACGGCGGGGTGGTGCAGGCCGGCGGGGAGTTCGACAAGTATTTCCTGCTGGACCTGGGGCATGCCTTGCAGGCGTATGAGCAGACCGATAGCGATCTGCCAGTGTGGCAGTTGCAGCGGATGAAGACGTCGTCTCCGGAAGGCGGCGTGGGTGATTGGGATCCCATGGCCGGGATTCTGACTGCGATGGGGCGGCAGCCCGATGCGGCTTTGGACCTCCTGGCGCCGCCGGTTGATGACCGTGCCATCGAGCAGACCGTGGAGGTTGATGGCACGACCTGGGAGTGGTTGCGGGGACGTGACTGGGACTCGACCAGTTTCGAAGCGCTCACGGCGGCCGTTGCCGGCGCTTCGGAGCACCGGCAACTGACCACGGGGACCAAGGATGAGCGTGCCGCGTGGATCACGGAGCACGCAGTGGTTGACATGGCCGGGCGTAAGGGCAGCCTGTGGACTGATACTTCGCGGCAGAACGCGGCCGTGGTGCTGGCAAACTCCATGGAGGAGATTGACGAGACCGCCACCGATAGCGATAATTCGGTAAAGTTTTCGCGGTTTGAGGCAGGTTTGCCGGCCGGTTGGCGAGGATATCGCGACGATGAGATCACCGTACTGCTGCGGGAGATACTCAAAGACGACATCGCCCTGCAGGCCGTGTCTGAGGCCGCGGGCCGATACACCTCACTGCGCCTCGACGATGCGCTGGATACGCTGCCTGCAGACTCTGATGACTCGGAGGACTCGGGATATTCGAGTCTGAAGGCTGCGAGTGCCCTGATTGTTCAGAAACTTGAGCCCGATGGCCGTCTACTCGGTTACATTCAGGGAGCTGCGGAGAAGGGGCGCGACGATGATGGCGAGCAGTTGGATGCGACGAACCAGATGCTCCTCGATGCTTTCGACGACGGGGTGTACTCCACCGCCGCTACCGTTGCCGGCGCCGCCGGGCCCGCCTGGGGCGGTACGGCGCGAAACATTGCGCAGTCCTATCTGGTGGCTGCGCTGCAGAAACCCGTTGCCGGCGCGTCCGGCTGGAGTGACGTTCAGGACTACGGCATGTCGGAGGCGGTGAGGCGGCATTTCCTGGTGGAGGCATATGTCAAGCTCGATGAGCGCGGACTTCTGCCGGCCGGCGTCTATGAGGGCGTTGAGGACAAGGCCTACACCGGCTTCGATGCGTGGATGAAACGGGATGCCGCCGGAAACTCCTACCTCGACGCCGCGGCGCTGCTGTCCGACCCGGACCATATGGGACAGTTCGTCGGTTGGCTTACAGATGACCCTGATCTTGCCGGGGTTAACCTCCGCGACGGTGTGCCGGCAGTAAAGGCGTTTGAAGCGGGCCACGATGCGGGCGGAGCATGAATACCGCGCTGCACGGCTACGGCACGGCACGGCCGGCTCCTGACCGGGCTATGCGCGCCCCGTACGCGCTGCCAGGTACCGCCATCCCCTGTCAACGGCTGATGGGCTCTGCCAGAATCGACGCATGACCAGCGCTGATAGCCGCGGCGCCGCCGACGCGCACGCACCGATGGCCCCCGCCGCCCTGCGCGAACTCGCCGGCGCACTGCGGGAGCGGATGCAGCGCGTCGTCGTCGGCAAGACCGAGGCGATCGACACCCTCCTGGCCACTTTCCTGGCCGGCGGCCACCTCTTGATCGAGGACGTGCCCGGCGTCGCCAAGACCACCCTGGCCCTGGCACTCGCGCGCTGCCTGGACCTGAGCTCGGCCCGCATCCAGTTCACCGCCGACCTCCTGCCCGCAGACGTCACCGGGGTCAGTGTCTACGACCAGTCCACCCGCGAGTTCCGCTTCCACCCCGGCCCGGTGTTCGCCGGCGTCGTCGTCGCCGACGAGATCAACCGGGCCACCCCGCGCACCCAGTCCGCCCTGCTGGAGGCCATGGGGGAGGGGCAGGTCAGCGTCGAGGGGCGGACCCTGCCCCTGCCCGACCCGTTCATCGTCGTCGCCACCCAGAACCCCCTGGAGATGGAGGGCACCTTCGCCCTGCCGGAGGCCCAGCGCGACCGCTTCATGACCCGCCTGACCATGGGCTACCCCGACGCCGGCGCCGAGGCCGCCATGCTGCTCGCCCGCGGCGGCGCCGACCCGCTCGCCGACCTCGCCCCCATCGCCTCCGAGCACGACGCCCGCGCGGCGCGCACCACCGTCGCCTCCCTGCACCTGGCCCCCGCCGTCGCCCGCTACATCGTCGCCCTGGTATCCGCCACCCGCAGCGACGAGGCCATCGCCCTGGGCGCGAGCCCCCGCGCCTCCCTGCACCTGGCCGCCGTCGCCCGCGCCCGCGCCGCCATGGCCGGACGCAACTTCGTCTCGCCCGACGACGTCGCCCGCACCGCCGTCCACGTGCTCGCCCACCGGCTCATCCCGGCCGGAAGCCCCGCCTCGGCTGCCGACGCGCTCGCCGCCTCCACCCAAGCCCTGTGGCGCATCCTCGCGAGCACGCCCGTACCGGCGGGTGACTGAGCCAATGCCACTAGACGCGGGCGGCGCCACACCGCAACCCTCCGGGTGCCACCGCCCCAGTGGGCGCCTGCGCGTGACCCGAGCCGCAGCCGCCGACGGACAGCCCACGCGCCGGCTCGTCCCCTGGGCGGCTCCGTCAACGACCGGCTGGCAGGTACTCGTGCTCGGGGCGGCCCTGGTACTCGGTGGCCGCCTCACCGGCCTGAGCCTGATGCGCGACCTGGGTCTCCTTCTCACGGCAACGGCCGGAGCCGCCCTTGTGGCAGGCTGGCTGATGGCTCTCGCCGCCAGGCCGCGAGCGCGGCTGAGCGGACCCGGTGAGGTAGGTGAGGTCCACGTCGGCCAGGATGCGGTCTGGCAGCTGGCCGTCGCCACCCGGCTGCCCCGGTGGGTACCCCTGTGGGTGACCTGGCACGTCGCCGGTGCTCGGCTCACGGTCCCGGTGGTGCAGGGTGGCTGCGCGATCTCCTACCGTCCGCACCGGCGCGGACCGCTCACCGTAAGCGCGCCCGCGCTCACCTGCTACGACCCACTCGGGCTCGCACGCGCCCGCATTCCCATGCGCCTGGACGGCAGCGTGCTGGTCCTGCCCCGACCACTGCCGCCACCGGCTGAGGCCGCCGCCACCGGCACAGCTGACACGGCAGGCGGCGTGGACGCGGCTGCCCCGTCCCGTTCGCACCCCGGTACCTCCGGCCGGCAACTCGGTAACCTGCGCGAATACCGGCCCGGCGACTGGCTCGGATCCGTCCACTGGCGCCAGTCCGCGCGCACCGGACGGCTCATCGTCATTGACCGCGAGCACGAGGGCCGAGGCCTGCGCCGCCTGCGGCTAGACCTGCGCGCCTGCGCCTACACGGCGCATGCTGAGGCACCGGGTGGCGCCGCAGCCGCCTTCGAGGGCGCCGTCAGCACGGCCACCGGACTGATCGAGGCGTGGGCGCGCGCCGGGCACGACGTCGAGCTGCACCTGGGCACCGAGCGCCACCGCGCCACCGCGGCGCACTCCACCGCCCTGCTGCGACGCCTCGCCACGGTTGAGATGAGCAGCCTGCCGGAGGACGACGCCGCCGACCTCCCTCCCGGCGGCCCACGCCCCGGCACCCGTGCGGCCGACGCCGGGCCCTTTGCCGAGGCCGATGTCTTCATCACTGGTGCCCCGGCCGAGCCGCAGCCCCCGCCCGGGACCCTGGTGCTGGTGGCGGACACGCAGGCCTGCGCCAGCGCGGCCACGGATGCGGCGGCCGCCTCGCCCCCGGCACGCGCCGGCCTGAGGGCGAGGCGGGATGCGCCCACTAGTCGGCCGCGCCTGCGCGCCGCCCGCTGGCAGCCGCTGGCAGCCGGGCTCATCACCGTCGGCTTGTGGCACCTGGCCGCCACTGTGCTGGCACCGCTACTGACCCCGGCGCCCTGGGCCGGCCGCGGCCTGGCCGTTGCCGCCGTCGCCCTGCTGCTCCCCGCCCTGGTGCGCACAGCCCGGCCCCAGCGGGCGGGACTCGCCTGTGCCCTGGGCCTGCTCGCCGGATCCGGGGTGCTGTGGTGGGGTTGGCGCGGCACCGGCCAGGTGGAGTCCTGGCTCACCTCCCCCTCGACCCAGCTGCGCGAGGTCAGCAGCATGCTGCGCGACGGCATCGCCCCGTTGGACACCGGCGGCGCGCTCGGCTTCGCCCTGTGCCTGTTCACTTGGCTGCTGGCCTGGGTGGGCGCGCTTTCGAGCGCGGGCGGCGGCGATGGCTGCGGCGCCACCGGGCTGATCCCGGCCGCCGCGCTGCTGGCCCCCGGCATCGTCCTGGGGCAGCGGCCCGCCGACGACGTCGTACTGGCTGCCGGGGCGGGCGTGCTCGCGCTCATCCTCACAGCGGGGCCCGTGCCCGCCGCGGGCACGCGCAACCAGCACGGTTGGGAGGCGAAGCCGCCCCACGCAGCAGGACGCGCCGCGCCGCTGGTCGCATACGGCGCCGTGAGGCGCGCGCTCGGGAAACTGGCCGGCGTGGCGGTCGTGACCGCCCTGGCGGTCGGCACGGCCGGCGTCGCGGTGTCCCTCGCTCCGGCCGTGCCGGTGCGTGCATGGAGCTGGAACGTGAGCGGCGCGGGCGTGGCCGGCCTCTCCGTTCCTGATACCACGCTCACCCTGGACCAGGACCTGGTGCGCGGCTCTACCGCAACCGTATTTGAGTACACCTCCGACGTGCCGACCGGCACCTCCCTGCGCTTCCCCCTCGCCGTCATCCGAGACCTCGACGGCGATGCCTGGGAGCCCCTGGAAGATCCGGGACCCGCGAGCGCAGGCAGCCTGGTAGCGCCCGTCGGCGGCGGTGCGCTCACGGCCGGAGGGGCGCTCGTGGCCGCCGGAGTCAGCGCCGCCGAGGTGCGCTCCGGCGGCGCCGACCTGCCGGAGACTCACATAGGCATCCAGAACCTAGCCTCCGCACGCCTGCCGCTGGCCCAGTCGACCGCCCTGATAACGACGGATGCGAACGATGACGCGCTCGCGGTCTCGAACTGGGCGTGGGTGCCCGGCACCTCCACCGTCGTCGCCCGGGGCGCCGGTGCCACCAGGGGGAACCGTTACACGGTACGGGGGTGGAACGCCGTCGCCGGCCCGGACGGCACCCCGCAGGTCCTCCCGCCCTACGAGGCCGCCGCCGCGGATCCCCAGGAACTGGCCGCCTACACGGTCACGCCTCGCGGCTCGGCGGGCATCGCCCTGACTGCCCGGGAAGTGGTAGGGGCCGTGGGGCTCGACGGCACCGACGCGCCCCCGACCGCCCAGGCCGCCGCGCTGGCCGCCTGGTTCCACGGCGGTGACTTCGTGTACGACGAGTCCGCTCCCGGTGGCTTCTCCGGGAGCGGCGGGACCATGCCCGTGGACACCGTCGATGACTTCCTCACCGACCGCCACGGCTACTGCGTCCACTACGCCGCCGCCTTCACGCTCATGGCCCGCAGCCTGGGCCTGCCCACCCGCATCGCCATCGGCTACGCCTCCCGCGCCGACGGGGCGGCGACCCCCGTGTCCGGTCAGGAACTGCATGCCTGGCCCGAGGTGTGGTTCGACGACGTCGGCTGGGTGGCCTTCGAGCCCACGCCGGGCGGGGCCGGGCGGCGGGCCGACACCGGGGCGGACCCGCAGCCCTCACCCACCGCGGCGGGGACCGAGACACCGACCGCGTCGGCGTCGGCCGCGCCCGCGCCCACGGTGGTCGCGACCAGCAATGCGCCCGACCCCAGTGGTTCCAGTGGTGCAGCCGGCGCGGGGGACGCCACCCGGCCGGGGGCCCGCGCGCCGCAGCTGGCTGCGGCCGTGCTCGTAGCGCTGCTGCTCGCCGGTCCGGCGCTGGTGCGCTCCGGGCGGCGTCGACGCCGACTGGGCCGCATCCGGAACGGATCCAGACCCGCCGCCGCAGCCTGGCAGGAGCTGCGCGACACCGCCACCGATCTGGGGCTGTGGACGCCACCTGGACGCGTTGGCGCGGCCGGGCGAGCCGGGCGGCGGCCCGGTGGTGCCGGCCGGGGGCCGCGGGCGCGCACGCACGAGGCGCTGGCCGAGTATCTGGCCGCCCTACCCGGCCTGGAGGCCGCCGGGCGAGACCTGGAGGAGTTGGCGGGAGCCGCCGTCGCCGAGGCCTTCGGGGAGGGGGCGCTGGCACCCGCTCCGGGGGGCCGGGCCGACGGTACGGTCGGCGACCGGGAGCGCTTGGCCAGTGGACTGCGCACCGTGACGGCGAGCCTGGCCCGCGCCACGTCCCTGCGTCGACGCCTGCGCGCCCGACTGCTGCCCCCGAGCCTGTGGCGGCGACGCTGACCGGGCCGTCATCCGCGCCCAGCAGGCAGGGGACTCGCAGGTCGTCCCACGCCACGCCGCCCTGCTACGAGCCTTTGCCGCTTGGTTCGAGCTTTTGCGCCCTGGTGTACGGCGAATACCCGCACACCAGGGTGCAAAGCGTCGCAGCAGAACTCCCCGGGCGCCTTTAGATGTGTTGCCGGCGGACGGGATGTGCAGGAGCCCACACCGGTGCGATGTGCCGCGCTACGCATGAGAGGATGACCTAGCACAGCGCGCACCGTTGGGGCGGTGAGCGCCGGACAGGAAGGCACACCACGATGGCGCTCTTTGACCTTACGGACAAACGGCTTCAGCCCGCGGTTTTGGGGCGTCCCGCCACCGACGCCGACCGCAGCGCCGCCCTGGCTGCGGTACGGCGGCAGATCACCGAGGTGCTGCGCCGCCCGCTGCTGGCGATCGGCTGGGATCAGGTCGTCGGTGGGGATGCCCTGACCGCGCTCGACGCCGCCGGCCAGGTCGTCACTGTCGAAGTCATTGAGGTGCTCGACTCCACCGCCCTGCTGCTGGCCATGGCGCGCGCCACCAATACCGCGCTCACCGGCCGCGATCAGCTCGCCTCCCGCTACCCGGGCGCCCAGACAGCCTTCGAGCAGGACTGGGCCGATTTCCGCGGCAGCATGCCCGTGGGCAGTGAGCCCGGGCCCCGGCTGACCCTGATCGCCACCGAGATCGCCGACGACGTGCGCACCTGCCTCGGCATGGTCGCCGATTCCGGCGTGGAACTGCACGAGCTGCGGGTCCGGTCCACCGAGGACGGCCGTGTCCTGGTGTCCGTTGAGCTGCTGCGCACCAATGTGACCGGGCAGGCGCTGGACCTGAACGGGCAGACCGCCGCAGCCGCAGAGGGCTCCGATGACCCATTGCCCGACGACGCCACCGTGCCCACACCGGTAGTGGCGCAGTCGCCCGCCCCTCAAGACGGCCCGCAGGACGGCCCGCAGGACGACGCCCCGGTGGCCGCGTCCCCCGCCGGCGCCAACAGTGGACACCGCCTGGACGCGGCGGTACTGGGTGCCGAACCCACCGTCCCCTCCGGAGAGGCTTCGGAACGGGCTCTGGCGGACATCGCCCAGACGCTCGAGACGCCCGCGACCCTGGTGTGGCTGCGCCGGCGTCGGGGCATTGACCACCGGGCAACCCTGGCGGCCGACGGCACTATCACCCTCGCCGACGGCACCTCCTACCGTGACCCGTCCACAGCGGCCAATGCTGCCCAGAACACGCAGGATATCGACGGTTGGCGGGTATGGCGCGTCGGCGTCGGCGGCCCGAGCCTGCGCGAGCTACTGGCCTGAGGCCGCACCGGGGCAGCAGGCGGCAGCGGCCGTACCGGTCGTCTACTGCGAGCCTTTGCACCCTGGTGTGCGGCTATTTGCCATACACCAGGGTGCAAAAGCTCGCACCAGAGGGGGAAGGCCTGGCCCACGCCCAGGCCCGCGCGCATGCCCACGCGCATGGCCGCGTCCGCGACCGTGGGGGCCGTGGGGACGGGGCGCGCCGCAATGCTGGGAAACGACGGTGAGACGGCTGTGGCTGACAGGCCTCCATAGTGTGTTAGTGGTGATCCAGGTCGCCTCCGTTCGTCGGATGAGTGGGCCCCTGAACGAATGTCGACCGCAAGTCGGGGACATCCCCTACTTTCGACTGGGGAGTGCGGACGCCGGCCTACCCCCACAGGTCACGGAGTAGGCGTGGAACGCGCCCGGCTCCGGCGCCTCAGGTGAGCACGTAACCGCGCAGCCAGCGGCGCAGCGCGGAGTAGACCTGCTCACGCACCGGCGGGGCCGACAGCACCAGGTCGTGGACGCCGCCGTCGAAGCGGGCTACCGTCACCAGCTTGCCCAGGCCGATTGCGCGGTGGGCGGTGGCGTCCGCGTCCACCACCGTGTCGGTCTGGCGCGAGTCCGGAGTCCAGGTCACGCTCAAGTGGCTGCGGGCGGATCCCATGGACAGGACCGGGCAGCGCACGTCCAGGCCCTCAGAAACCCGGCGCTGACCGGCCAGGATCGCCAGGAGCCAGCCGGGGCGGATGGGGGCGGCCGGGACCATCTTCCAGCGCCTGTCGACGCTCCAGCCCGTGATGTAGGGGTCATCCGCCCAGGCGGGATCGGGCAGGGGGCCGTCCCGTTCGGGACTCCAGCCGTCAACGAGCGAGTAGAGCGCCTTGGGCGGATAAGAGCGGGTGGGTATCACCATGCGCGGGTCCCGGCGCGCCAGCGTGCGCACCACCGGTTCGCCCACGAGCCGCACCGGCTCGGAACCCTGAATCTCCAACCAGGCGGAGTTCAGCACCAGCGCGGAAATCGCCCCCGGGTGGCGGTCCGCCCACAGGGAGGCGACCAGCCCGCCGGTGGAGTGACCGTACAGGACGGTGGGCATGTCCCAGCCCTCGGCGGCGTGGACGGCGGCCAGGGCCAGTCCGATCTCCTCGTCGTAGTCGGTCAAGGAGTTGACCCAGCCGAGCATTTGCCCCGCGCGCAGGGAGCGCCCGTAGCGGCGCAGGTCCAGGGCATAGAAGGCGCCGCCCATGCGCGATACCTCGCGGGCGAAGTGCGCCTGAAAGAAGTAGTCGTTCCAACCGTGCAGGTACAGGAACGCGAAGCGCGGCGCCGTGGGCGTGCCGGGCACGGCTGCCGGGTCCAGCGCGGGCACGTGGTGCACCAGGGTGGCGACGGCGTCGTCGTCCTCCGCGTCCGGCAGCAGCCGCAGCGTGCGGGCGCGGAATCCCGGCCCGAGCACGTCGGGACCCCAGGCGTCGACGGGGGTCGGCTGTGGGGGCGGCGTCGGCTCCGTGGGAGCAGTGTGCTCGGGGCCTGCGGGGGCTGCGGGAGTGCTCACCGGGGCGTTTCGTCCTCGGTCAGGAAGCCTCGCAGGGCGGTGTCCATCTGCTCGGCCTCGATTAGGAAGCCGTCGTGCCCGTGTAGGGAGTGGATGGTGGTGCGGCGCGCGTCCGGGATGCCGGCGGCCAGCTCCTCGGCCTGCGCGGGCAGGAAGAGCCGGTCGGAGTCGACGTCGACCACCAGCGTGCGGGCGGTAACCGTGCTCAGGGCTGCCTGGATACCGCCGCGCCCGGCACCGACGTCGTGCACCATCATGGAGTGGTTGACGATCAGGTAAGTGTTGGCGTCGAAGCGTGCCAGCAACTTGCCGGAGTGGTGGTCCAGGTAGGACTCGATCTGGTAGCGGCCGCCGACGGCGGGATCCTCCTGGCCCTGGTGGGCGCGGCCGAAGCGCGTGTCCAGCTCCCCGGCGGAGCGGTAGGTGGTGTGCGCTATGGCGCGGGCCAGGCCGAGGCCGCGGACGGGGCCGACGCGGTGGTTGTAGTAGTCGCCGTCGAAGAAGTAGGGGTCGCCGACGATGGCCAGCTCCTGCAGGTGGCACCAGGCGAGCTGGTCGGCGGTGGTGGAGGCGCCGGTGGCTACCAGGGCCAGGTTGCGTACGCGCTCGGGGTGGGTGACGCCCCACTCCAGGGCGCGGTGCCCGCCCAGGGAAGCGCCGATGACCAGGTGGAAGGCGTCGATGCCGAGGGCGTCCGCCAGGCGCGACTCCGCCCGCACGGCGTCGCGAGTGGTCAGCCAGGGGAAGCGCGAGCCCCAGGGGCGCCCGTCCGGCGCGGTGGAGGAGGGGCCGGTGGAGCCCTGGCAGCCGCCCAGAATGTTCGCGGCCACCACGTAGTAGCGGTCGGTGTCGATGGCGCGGCCTGGGCCTACCAGCGTGTCCCACCAGCCGGCGGTGGGGTGCCCGGGGCCGGCCGCGCCGGTGACGTGGGAGTCGCCGGTCAGGGCGTGCAGCACCAGGACGGCATTGTCACGGGCGGGTGTGAGCTCTCCCCAGGTCTCGAATGCGAGGTGCGTTTCCGGCAGGATCTCGCCGGAGTCCAGCGGGAGGTCTCCGATCTCCAGGAAATGGCGCTGGCCGGGGTCGTCGCCTGGCCGCCAGGCGCCCGTCGGAGAGCCCGCCGAGCGGTCGACGAGCTTGAGGGTCGCCGTGCCGACCCCGGGCACCTGCGAAATGGGTGCGGTCATGGCCGTCATGGTAGCCGGGGAGGCTGTCTGCGGGCGAGGCCCGAGTGCGGGCGGCATGAGTGTGCGGCCGTGGAGCGTCGGCCCGGTGCCGCTGCCGTGCGGCCGCTCCACGTGCGGTGCCGCCGGTCTCGGTGCGTAACATCTACCGGTCTCGGTGCGTAACGTCTACCGGTCTCGGCGTGGGGGCGGGGCGCGATGCTAGAGCGCGGCGACGGCGGCCAGGCCCCGCTCCAGGTCGGCGATGATGTCATCCACGTGCTCAATGCCGATGCTCAGGCGGACGGTGCCGGCACTGATGCCGGCGCGGGCGAGCTCGGCGTCGGACAGCTGGGAGTGTGTGGTGGTGGCCGGGTGGACGCACAGGGAACGGACGTCGCCGATGTTGGCCAGGTTGGAGAACAGGGACAGGGCGTCGATGAAGGCGGCCCCGGCCTCGCGTCCGCCCGCCAGGTCGAAGGCGAAGACGCTGCCCGCACCGCGCGGGCAGTACTTGCGGTGCAGCGCGTAGTAGGGGCTGGACTTCAGGCCCGAGTAGCGCACCTCAGCCACCTCGGGCCGGCCCTCCAACCACTTGGCGACGGCGAGTGCGTTGTCCACGTGCCGCTCCATGCGCAGGGATAGGGTCTCCACGCCCTGCGCAATGAGGAAGGAGTCGGTGGGGCTCGCGGCGAAGCCGAGGTCGCGCTGGCCGGCGGTGTGAGCCCGCAGGATGAAGGCCATATTGCCCAGGGGGCTGCCCACGCCCAGGTCGCGGGCGTAGACGAGGCCGTTGTAAGAGGGGTCGGGGGTGTTGAACTCGGGGAAGCGCTCGGGCTGCGAGGCGAAGTCGAAGTTGCCGGAGTCGACGATCACTCCCATCACGGTGGAGCCGTGGCCGCCGAGGAACTTCGTGGCCGCGTGGACCACGATGTCGGCCCCCCACTCGAAGGGGCGGATCAGGTAGGGGGAGGCGACGGTGTTGTCCACCACCAGTGGGATGCCCAGCGCGTGCGCGGCCTGCGCGATCGCCTCGATGTCGAGGATGTCGCCCTTGGGGTTGGGGATGGACTCGCCGAAGAAGCAGATGGTGCGCTCGTCCGCGAGCGCGGCCCAGGCTGCCGGGTCACTGGGGTCGGAGACGAAGCGGGTCTCGATGCCCAGCTTGGGCAGGGTGTGGCTCAGCTGGTTGACGGTGCCGCCGTACAGGGAGGGCGAGGCGACGATGTTGCTCCCCTGCCCGCCCAGGGTGATGAAGGTCAGGGCCTGGGCGGCCATGCCCGAGGCCACCAGGTGGGCGCCGATGCCGCCCTCCAGGGCGGCGATGCGGCGGGCGACGATCTGGTTGGTGGGGTTGTCGAGGCGGGTGTAGATGGGGCCCAGGGACTTCAGCTCGAAGCGGTTGGCGGCCTCCTGGGCGTCGGGGAAGACGAAGGAGGTCGACTGGTAGATCGGGATGGCCCTGGCGCCGGTGTCGGAGTCGGGTGTGTGGCCGGCCTGGACCTGCATGGTTTCGAAGCGCCAGCCGGTCGGGTCTGCGGGGGAGGGGACGTGTCCCGGGGTGCTGGACGGGGCCTCTGCCATGAGAACTCCTTGATCAATGGCGGAATCGAGGGCGGTACCGACGGCGCCCGCGGCGACGGCATCGCCGGCGGACGTGTCAGCAGGCGGAACCACCGGGACCGTGGGCGGGCCGGAGGTGGCCGGACCTGTGGGAGAAACGCTACCTCAGAGTTGGGTGTGACGAATGCCACGCAATTGCGGTGCGTGTCGCGGATCCGCTGTATTCCGGGGCTGGTGGTACGTGTGAGGGCCTCTGTGACGGTTGTGAAATATGATGTTCTTGTTTCTCTTGCGGGCGTTGATGGGTACGGTATGCGAGGACACCCGGTCTGCGTCGGTCAAGGAGGCGCGCCGGAATACGTACGGAGATCTTGTGAGCACGACCCATCGCCCGCGCCGCCCCAGCGCACCCCTGCGCGCGAGCCTCACCGCCGCGGCCCTCGCACTCGCCGTCACGTTCACCCCGGCTGTTGCTGATGAAGTGACCCAGGATGACATCGACCGCGCCAAGTCCGCGGAGCAGGCAACCGCCGCCTCCATCGCCTCGCTGGAGGCGTCCTTGGCGCAGCTGAGTGTCAAGACCGCCGCCGCCGAGGTCGAGGCCGCTGCGGCCAACGAGGACTACCTCACCGCGCTTGACGAGCTGGATGCGGCCACCACGGACGCCGAGAACGCGCAGTCCCGGGCGGATGACGCCGCCGCGGAGACGGCGGAGGCCCGCACGGACCTGGGCGCCGTCGTCGCCGAGACCTACGAGCAGGGCAGTGCAGGCACCCTGGACGCCCTGGCCCCCTACCTGTCCAGTCAGACCCTCGGCGACGTCACCGACGTCAGTGTCGCGCTCGAACGCGCCGGGGAGGACACGGACTCCCAGCTGCAGAGCGTGGAGGCGCTGCAGGCGGTCGCGGACACGATGCAGTCCATCGCCGACTCCAAGGTCGAGGCGAAGCAGGCCGCTGCGGATACCGCCGCCACCGCCAAGGCCGATGCCGACGCCGCCGCCACCGCGGCGCAAGCGGCCCAGGCCTCCGCCGAGACCGAACGCGCCGGCCTCATCGCCCAGCTCGCCGAGCAGCGCAACACGACGGTTGAGCTGGAGACCGCCTACCAGGAGCAGCTGGAGGCGGAGCGCAAGGCGCGGGAGGAGGCCGCCGCCAAGGAGGCGGCCGAGCAGGCGGCTCGCGAGCAGGCAGCTCAGGCCGAGGCGGCCCGCAGCGCCGAGCAGAGCACGGCGGCTCCTTCCGGCTCCTCCGAGGGCTCCGCGAACTCGGGCTCGGGCGAGCAGTCCTCCGGCTCCTCCGGGGCGTCGTCGTCCCAGGGCCAGCAGTCGCAGTCCTCCTCCGGCGGGGGGACTTCATCGGGATCCTCCTCGTCAGGATCCTCCTCGCCGGGATCCTCCTCGTCGGGATCCTCCTCTTCCGGGGGCTCCTCCGGTAGCTCCTCATCCGGCTCCTCCTCTTCCGGGGGCTCCTCGGGGGCGAGCTCCTCCGGGTCTGCCTCCCAGAGCACGCGGCAGACCGCGACGGCCTCCAACGCATCGGCGTCGGGCGGTGCCGCTGCCAGCACGGCCATCGCCGCCGCCTACACCTACATCGGAGTGCCCTACGTCTGGGCGGGCGAGTCCTATGGCGGCGTGGACTGCTCCGGCCTGACGATGCTGTCCTACCGGGCGGCGGGCGTCTACCTGACCCACTCCTCCAGGGCCCAGTACGGGCAGGGCACACTGATCCCGCTGGGCAGCGCGCAACCCGGCGACCTGGTCTTCTGGTCCTCCAACGGCACCCAGTCCGGCATCTACCACGTGGCCATGTACCTGGGCAACGGGCAGATGATCGAGGCGCCTACCTTCGGCTACACCGTGCGCGTGACCTCCATGCGCTACTCCGGCGCCATGCCCTACGCCGTACGCCCCTGAGGCCGACGACGACGCCGCGCGCGAGCTGCCGCGGGCCGTGCGGCGGCGCAGCTGAGCGCCGACCCGGCTGGGCAGGCCGAGCGGGCGCGGCCCCGGTGCCGCGCCC
>NZ_PIZD01000021.1:21557-34990 GCF_010365615.1 Actinomyces sp. 565 | reverse complement strand
TCAGCGGCGGCGTGGGCGCACCCGGCGGCGCCGGTGCCGGCGCCTCGCAGGCCATGCGGCAGGCCGCGGCGGTCAGTCTGGCGGCCGGGGCCGGCGAGGTACCGCTGACGGTGCCGGATGACCCGTGCCGGGTGCTGCTGTCCGCCACCGGACTTGTGGCCCGCGTGGGCGGCGCCGAGCCGGTGCCGCGCTCGGGTGGCCGCCAGCGCCATGACGCGCTCGTCTCCCAGGTGGCGACGACGGCGCGCGGGCACGTCGGCGCGGTCACCGATGCGGGTCGGCTGGTGCGCATGGAGGTGCTGTCCACCCCGGAGGTGCCGCGCTTGGAGGGGGCGCCGTCACTGGCCGGCGGGCAGCCCGCACGGCTGCTGGCGGACATCGAGCCGGACGAGCGGATTGTGGGCCTGGTGCCCATCGGCTCCCCCGGCGATGACTCCGCCACCCCGATTGTGCTGGCCACCGCCGGCGGGGTCATTAAGCGCGTCAAGCCGGGCAGCGAGCCCAAGCAAGGCGATGCCTGGGAGGTCATCTCCCTGGCCGACGGCGACCGGGTGGTCTTCGCCGGGGTGGCCGCGGACTCCGACATGCTGGCGCTGGTCACCTCCGACGCCCGGCTGCTGCGCTTCGAGGCGGCCAGGGTGCGTCCGCAGGGACGCGGCGCCGGCGGCATGGCGGGGGTGTCCCTGCACGAGGGAGCGCGCGTAGTGGCCGGGGCGGCGGTACCCACCGACCTGCTGGCGGAGGCCGTGGTGGTCACGGTCGCGGATGGTGCGGGAGCACTGCCCGGGACCGGCTCGGGCAGTGTCAAGGTCACCCCGCTGGACCGCTATCCGGCCAAGGGCAGGGCGACCGGGGGCGTGCGCGCGCAACGCTTCCTGCGCGGCGAGGACGAGCTGGCGCTCGCCTGGGTGGGGGTCGGCCCTGCCCGTGCCGTGGGCAGCGGGGGCCAGCCGGTCGACCTGCCGGCCCCCGACGAGCGCCGCGACGCCTCCGGCATTCCCCTGACGGCTCCCATCGCCGGCATCGGCTAGGCCGTGCCGTCGCTGCGGGGCACGTGCACCCAGGCCCAGCTGCCCGACCTGACCAGGACGCCACGTCCCAGCGGCACTGGCTGCCCCACGGAGCGCGGTAGCCGGGCGGTCAGGGCGTCGCCGTCCTGCGGAGACCGCGGCGCCAGGATAAGGCCGGTCCGGTTCCTCTTCACCTGCGTCATCAGGCCCCGGTACATCCCCGTCAGCTCATCCACGCCACTGGCCACCAGCACGCCGCCGGGCTGGTCACGGCACGTCTTGACGTGCTCCTCGAGAACCGCCACGAGCGCGTGGTCATTGCCCAGCACGTCGTAATCGTCCACCACCACTAGGGTGGATGTCCCGTGAGTCTTCAGCAGCTCGCGCAGGTCTTCGGCCTTGGCGGAGCTGTCCAGGGCGCCGATGATCCCGGAGTGATTCCGGTAGGCCTCCAGCGGGGAGCGGCGGGCCAGCACGAGGATGACCGGCGTGCCGACTTCCAGCGCGGTCTGGAGCCCGAAGCACAGGGCGGTGGACTTGCCCGAGCGCCGCGGCCCCGTCACCAGGACGGTGTTGCCGACTTCCTCCATGCGCAGTGGGAGCACGGACAGGGTGTCGCCACCCACCGCGAGGGCAAGCTCTCCCTTGCGCAATCGCGGTCCGAGGGCAAGGGCCTCGGCAGCGGAGATGGCCAGCGGAAGCTCGTCCACGCGCGGGGGCCGCCGTGCTGCGGGGGTCTCGCCCCAGCGCTGTTTGGCCGCGTCACCCTCCCGGTGTACTGCGGCCACCTGCGCGGTGCCGGAGGGGTCGGCGTCGAGCAGTGCCAGCTGTACCTCCCGCGGGCTGGTCCCGCTGCGGAAGGCGCGTCCGGGAGGCATGGACTGGGGCACGTCTCGGGTGCGCATGCCGACGAGCTCGAAGTCCTCGGCGGCGGGCATGCGCAGCACGATCCGGTCCTCGAGCATCATGCCCATACGCCCGCGGAAGGTGCCGCGGTCACCGGCAATGACGACGCGCAGTCCGGCTGCGGGCCCTTCACGCAGCAGCGTCTCCATCCGTTCCAGGAGCAGACCGCTGTCGACCTGCTCGAAGGCTGCCTTGAAACCGTCCCAGCGGTCCAGTAACAGGAGCAGGTAGGGCATGCGCTCGGACGGCGGGACCGCGGCCCGCTGCTCGGCGGTTGAGGCGAAGCCGCCGACTGCCAGTGCCTGCTGGCGGCGGGTGATCTCCGTGCCGAGCAGGTCGGTGAGCCGCCGCATCCGGTCGGGCTGGTCGCGGGTGACGACAGCGCCCGTGTGCGGGAGGGAGACGAGCGGCAGCAGCCCGCCGCTGCCCGCGTCAATGCCGTAGATGTGGAGATCCTCGGGGGAAGCCGTGCGGGCGGCCGCCACTGCCAGGGCGCGCAGCAGTGTGGAGCGGCCGGAGCGGGCCGCCCCCGCCACGCCCAGATGTCCGCCACGGGTGTAGTCCCAGGTCATCAGCCGCTGGGCCTGCTCGGAGGGGATGTCCTCCAGTCCGAGGATCAGCGGGGGCAACCAGCCCTGTTCCAGGACCTCGGCCCCAGTTGGCGGCGAGGCCGCTTCCGCTGCCTCGGTCGGCTGCTCGGGTTCCTGGCGCTCCTCCAGCGCGTCGAGTGTCACGTTCTCCGGCAGCGGTGCCAGCCACGGGCTGTGCGGGTCGGGCCGCCCGGTCTCGGCGTGAGCCTGGTTCATGGCGTCCACGAGAGTGGCCAGGTCAGTGGGGATGGAGACGTCCTCCTCCAGCTGGGGCGGGGCCGGCTCGGGTCGTGACATCTCCGCCAGGGTCAAGGGACTAGTGCGCAGCGGTGCCTGTGGGGCGGCGCCGCGGGGACGCCCGCCTACGCGAGCGGCCTGGAACTGACGCAGGCTGGCGTGCCCCAGCCGGGCGTAGGCACGGCCGGGGATGGAAGGCGGGATCTGGGCGGAGGCTGCCGATTCGATGACGTCGTTCGAGTCCGCCTCGTCGGTGACGCGCAGGGCGATACGTAGGTTGGTATTGGACTTGATCTCGGCGGACACCACTCCGGCCGGACGCTGCGTGGCCAGGACCAGATGCACTCCCAGCGAGCGGCCCCGGCGCGCGATGTCAACCAGCCCGGTGACGAAGTCCGGAAGCTCGGCTACCAGCGCCGCAAACTCGTCGATGATGAGCATCAGCCGCGGCATGGGCTCGTCGCCGGGGGACATGGCCGCCACGTAGTCCTCGATGTCCTTGGCATCGGCGCGGGCGAGCTGTAGTTCGCGTCGGCGCAGCTCGGCGCCCAGGGACTCGAGTGCGCGGGCGGTGAGATGCCCGTCGAGGTCGGTAACCATGCCCACGGTGTGCGGCAGACGTGAGCAGTCCTTGAAGGCGGCGCCGCCCTTGTAATCGACCAGGACGAAGGTCATGTCATCGGGTGAGTTGCCCACGCACAGGGAGGCAATGAGGGTCTGCAGCAGCTCCGACTTGCCCGAGCCCGTGGTGCCTGCAACCAGCGCGTGCGGCCCGTCGGCACGGATGTCCACCGCGAACAGCCCATCCTCATCCTCGCCGATAACGGCCCGGGTGGTACGGCCGGTCTGCCGCCACGCCTGCAGCACCCCCTGGGGTGTGGGCTCGGCCATGCCGACTGCGTCTAGGAATCTGGAGCTGGTCGGGATGGAGCCCTCCGCGCCCGCGGCGGATACGTCCCGAATCGGAGCCAGGGCGCGGGCCACCCGCTCGCACCAACCAGCGGGGACCAGATCGAGTACGACCTGCTCGATCTCGTCACGGCCGGTTTCGGCGATCGTGACCGGTCCGGGGCCGGTGTTGACCACTGCCCGGCACTCCTCCGGCAGTGCCGTCCGGTCTACGTCGAGGCACAACAGGTGGAGGCCCAGCTGCGGCCCCTCCCGCAGGATGCGCACCACTCCGGGTAGCAGCCGCAGCGCTCGGGACCCGTCCAGCACCACCATGACGGAGGTTTGCCCGCCGCCGGCTCCCTGCCGGGAGTCGATCAGGTCCAGCAGCTCGTTGATGCGGCGCGGGACCGTCTGCGCATCAAGCCCGACGCGGGCGCGCGCCCCGGCTCCCTCGGGGTTGCGCAGGTGGGGCAGCCAGCGTGCCCAGTCCCAGTCCGACCGGGAGGGGTCGGCCCGCTCCGGGTCGGCGAGTATGACCAGGTTCAGCTCCGCCGGGGAGTGCAGTGCGGCGGCCTGCGCCACCAGCGACGCGGCCACCCGTTGGCGTTCCTCCCCGGCTATGCCGATGACGCCGAGTCGGCCCAGCCCCACCGTCGCAGGTACGTCGGGGACGGTCCACCGCAGCGGCTCCTCATAGGAGGCGCGCGTGGGATCCTGAACCACCACCTCGCTGGGCACGTCCGCGCTGCCAACCCGAAGGTCCAGCCAGTCCGGGTCTCCGGGACGGCGCTCCCACAGTCCCGAACGCGGGCCTGTGGCTCGCAGCAGGATCTCGGCCGGGTCCGGGTAGTCCAGGCGCCGCAGTCCGCGCTCGTCCAGCAGGGCCCGGTGCGCAGCAGCCTCGGTGTCGGCCTTCTGCCGGCGGTAGCGCCGCAGATCCTCGCGGTAGCTGCGCTTTCGGGTGGAACGGCCCTGCATGCGATTGGCCAGCATCATGATCGGGGACAGCACCAAGAACAGCAGTGTCGCCGCCCTGTGAGTGAGGAGGTACATCCCACCACCCATGATCAGTGGTGACAGGAGCAGGGCCAGTGGGAAGGGCTGCTTGCGTGGCTGCTGCGGCTCGCGCGGCAGGGTGAACACCCGCTCTCGTGTGGGGCGGGCCAGGCGCGGTGGCCTATTGAAGTCGATGGTGGGCGCGCCGGGAGTGGGAGTGGCCACCGCGTCGGCAGGCGGTACCTGGCCGATCGTCAGCTGGGTGTGTCCGACGGTCAGCACCGCCCCCTCCTCCCAGCTGGTGTCGGGTTGCAGGGGACGCCGATCCAGTTCCACGAGCCTGCGGGGCGCGTCCGGTTCCTGCTCCTCCAGGGTCGGTGCGGCGGTGTCATCGTCCTGTGCGCGGGCCTTGCGTCGCCGACGCCGCTTCTTGGAGGGCACGGGCTCCTGCTTCAGCCCGAGGACGAGTGGTCCCGGCAGGGCGTGCCTCCGGGCGGGCGCGGGGCGCATGAGGCGATCTGCGGCGTCGTCGCGCGGGCTCAACACGGCCCGGCCGCCCGAGAACACGACCAGATCGGCCAGCACGTCGGCGTCCTGCAGCTCCAAGCAGATATCGGCGTCGGCGCCGCCGATCGTGTATCGCCCCAGGCCCAGCCTGCGCACCGTGCCGGCCCCGGCCCCGGAAATGATCCGCAGCTCGACCAGGCCGTCGGGCTCGTCCGCATCGGCAATAGGGCCTCCCAGCCCCAGCACCATGCCGTCGTGTACTGCCCCCTGCCCGAGCCGCTCCTGCGGGTTCAGGCGGGTGGCGCCATGCCACAGGGACGGGGGCACGGAGCCCGCTTCGCTGGTTGCGGGCCGGTCGACCACGAGCGTGAGCGGCTGCTCGGTGGGCATCCCATCGGGCGTGCCGGGCAGCACGTCGGCGAGTGCGTCGGCGAGCTCACCGACAGTGGACTCCGCCTGGGCGGTGACGATGAAGTCGCGTGTGCGCCGCACATCGGCGGCGGACGGCTGAACGCTTAGCAGCACGCGCATGAGCTTTCCGCCCGCCTCAGGCGGTGGCCCGGCGGATCGACGCTCCGGGAGCCAGTTCCTCGACCAGAGCCGCGGTAGCCGGGTCCACGTGCGAGACGTCCTCCACGCCGGTGAGGTCCAGCAGGCTGTTAGTGCAGGCGATCAGCTCGTCACGGCCTCGGTCGGCCGCGAGCCGCAGACGGTCGCGCCACAGCCGCTGGTCCAGGTCGACCACCTTCAGGCCGGTGTCCACCGCGAGCGCCGCCCCTTCAGGGTCGGTGTCGTGCAGGATCTGGGCCGCTCGGTGAGCGGCGTCGGTGATCAGCGCATCGGCCTGACGGGCCGTGCGCACGCGGGCCAGCCAGCTATAGCGTTCCGTCCGGGACGCCTCACCCACAGGACCGCGCACCAGCCGCAGGGCTTCGAGCAGAAGCTCGGCCTCGCGGTGTATCTCACTGTGCCGGGATGCGGATAGCAGGGAGCGCAGTACGTCCCAGTCGCAAACCACTTCCGGCCCGAGCGTCAGCCGCCCCTCGGCGTCCTGACGCACGTGCGGCACGCCTTGCGAGTCGGTGCCGAGCCAGTCACGCAACCGCTGCACCGTAGCGGCGATCACATCACTGGTGACGCCGAGCGGCCAGAGCATAGCTCCGAACGCACCGGGCCTGATGCCTTCGGGGTGCAGGGCAAGGCAGACCGCCGCCTCGGTCAGCAGGTCGAGGCGCTCCGGCTCGGCGGGTGCGGGAGCGTGGACGGCAGCCGGCCCCAGCACCAGGATCCGGACCGATGCCGCCCGCAAGGCCGCGGTGGAGAGCGGTGGTTCCGGCGGATCCGGCACGGGAGGACGCGAATCGTCTCCCGGGGGTGCGGGGGCGGCGGGCGCGAGCAGCCCAACCAGCCCGTCCAATTCGGACTCGGTCGCCCGCGTAGCGGTCACGGTCACTCCCAGCGGATCAATGCGCGCGGTGCCGGAGGCGTCGAGATCGATCCTCCAGCGAGCGCCTTCAGCCCGGCCCGTCCTGATGAGGTTGAAGTCGTGTTTCGCCTGCGCTGTCTCCTGGCCGGCGGCCAGGACGAAGACCTGCTCACCGCGGCGATGCCCGGACAGGACGTCCTCGGCCGCAGCCGGGTGGGCGTCCATGACGTCGTCGAGTTCCATGGCGGTTTGCATCCGCTCGCCGGCAATGCGTTGCAGACTTCCTGGCAGTCCCACCGTGATCACCGAGTTGCCCTGAGACCACGGGTTGGTGCACAGCTCCAGCGCCAGTGCGGCGATGAGCTCGGCGGCCATGGTCGGCTCTCCTCCGACCACCACGTCTCCGTCGACCGCCCCCAGGTTGATGAGGATATCGGCCCCCTGCTCGTCGCGGCCCATGGTTACCAGTCCCGAGCAGTCGGAGGTCGCTCCGGCCGCAACGTCGCTGGGCGGGGCGGGTTCCGCCCCTGCCGGCAGGGTCCAGGTGGAGCCGTCGTCGTTGGTCGTCCATGGGTGCGGAGCCTGTGGGAGCGGGCGCGGCAGGAGGAGTCTGCAGGCGTCGTCGTCAACGACCACGGCGTACGGCACGGGGCGCCCGGGCAGGCCGTGGAGGCTGTGCAGAATCCGATTCAGGCGGTCGGCGCGCCGCGGATCTGCACCCACCCGCATGAGTCGGGCGAGCTCAAGGGCTTCATCTCCTGGCGCCGTCGGCGTAGCACGTCGTCTCCGCTCGGCAAGGGCCGCAGTGAGTACGGCGGCCATGAGCGCACCTATGGCGGGCATTTGCGCCGGGGGGACGTCCGGCACCGTGGCCACGGCGCTGCTGGGAGCCATGGAGGTTGGGGACGCGTCGGCGTCTCCCGGCGCCGTATCGCTTCCGGTGGTCGTATCCGCCTGCGCGCCGTCATCGCCCGCGATGGCGACGACACGGTCAACGTCCTGCGCGGATTCGGGCACGATGAGGTACCAGCCGGGCTGGATGAGCCGGGCGAGCTCGAGGGAGCGCCCGTCGGGCTGGACCCTGCCGACGTTGAGGTCGTAGATCTGCCGGTAGGCACGGCCGTCACCCAGGGTGCGCTCGGCGATGTCCCACATGTTGTCGTGGTAGCGGCCCTCCGGGGGCTGGACCACGTAGACCCGCTGGCCGACGAGCTCGGCCCCGACATCGGCCGGCAGCTCGATGTCACCGAGCATGTAGCGCACCGTCTGGGCCTGGTCACCCTGAGTTTCCGCCTGCGTGCGCGCGTCTGGCCCGCTTGCGGCGGGGGCCGCGTCCCGGCCTAGCGAGGCGGGGGCCGCGTCCGGGGCGACCTGTGCCTGCACGGCCGCGACCGGGGCGGGCTCCGGGGCGGTGACCGGTGCCGCCGCGGCGGCGGGGGCGGCGACGGCGCCCAGCACGAGCGCAGAGGTAACCAGTCGGCGCACGAGCGCCTGGGTGCCGCCTGACAGCGGCACGTGCGCGGGCAGGCCGCGTCCGCGCAGCGCGGAGGCAACCTCGACCACGGTGCATACCGTGAACTGCAGCCATGCGAGCCACACCACCCAGGTAAGTACACCGAGCACGGTCTGACCGGTGACCGCACGCGTCAGCAGGGAGACGTCCAGCTGCCGCGGCAGGGGCAGCGGCCCCACCTGCCACAGCATGAGGCAGGGAAGGCCGAGGATCACGGCGGCGAGCACGAGGGCGGACAGGACGGAGCGCCACGCGGGCTCGCGCTGCTCCGGCGTCAGGGAGCGGAAGCGGGCCGGGCCCGGTGTTGTCCGCTGAAGCGTCGGGGTCACGATTCCTCCTGGTTGATGCCGATTGCGGCGTGGGCTGTGCCGGTAGCGGTCACGTGCACGGAATCCACGCCCACGATGCGAAGCATGGTGGTGGGCACCTCCTCCTCGACGCTGACCACCACATCCTGGCTGGTCGTGGAGACGGTGAAGCTGTCGACACTAATGCCCGAGGCGGCCAGGTGCCTGCCGGCGGCCGTGCGCGCGGCCGCCGCGTCGAGGCTGAAGCGGGTAGCGCCGCGCATGGAGCCGGAGGAGATCTCCTGGGCGCCTGCGCGGGCGGCCTGCTCGGCGGTGTCGGTGAGGGTGGCGCGGGCGTTGAGGACCTTGCCGCCGTCAATGCACAGCCCGGCCAGCGCCATAAGTACGGCGGCCACGATCACGGCGAATACCGATGTCGAGCCACGCTCGTGGGGGCGTGTCCTCATCGGGTTCCCCTCCAGGTGTCGACCGGCGAGATCGAGCTGGAGGTGACGGTGGTGGTGCCGGGCAGGAACACCAGGCCGAGGTCAGCCAGCCGCACTCGGCAGCTGACGGTGACCTTCACCGAGCCTCCCCGGGAGAAGCCGGACACGTCGGTGGCCGAGCTGCACTCGGCGTTGGCGGTGTCAGCAACCGCCAGGCTGGCCGCGGCCGCGCTGGCCGCCATGCCGGCGGAGCGCTCCATGGAGGCTGCGCGAGCAGCGTCACGCGCCGCGGCCTGAGTCATGCCCTCGGCGGAGACCCAGCGCCCTGCAGCCACAACGAGCATGACGATCATGAGCAGGGCCGGAGCAATCACGACCATCTCCACCGACATGGTGCCGCGCTCGCCGCGTCGTCGGGCGTGCCGACGCGCGGAAGGGGTAAAAGGAGCGCCTGTCACGTATCCTCCCGGAAAGTCTCGATCGGTGCGGTGACGGTTGCCTCAATGCCGGGGGCGAGCCCGCCGATGATGTCCATGGAGGTGCCGGTAACCGTGATCCGCGCCTGGTCGCCGTCGGCGGCGATGTGCACGTTGACGTGGGTGAGTGCGCGGCCACCGCCCACCCGGGTGGCGTACTGGGCGCCGTCGGCCTCTGCCTGAGCGAGCTCCGCCGCCGTAGTGCCGCCCTCGCGCACCACCCGGGCCGTTTCCCGGGCGGTGGCGATGGCCACCTCATTGCCGTACCAGGACAGGGCGACCTGCACGGTGACGAGGATGATGAGCATGAGCAGAGGGAAGAAGACCAGGAGCTCCACCGAGGACGCGCCGGTCTCCTCCCGGAGCCGCGTAAGCGGCGCTGCCGACGAAGTCATGCGCTCAGCCCAGGCCCGGCGCCTTGAGGTTGGATGCGGCGTCCTGGACGAGGCTGTAGACGGCGCGTCCGACGAGTGCGGCCAGCACGATGAGGAATCCGGTGATGATGACCCACTCGACCGTGGATGCGCCCTTCTCCCCGTCGTGGGAGTTGAGCCGGTCTCGGACCGTGGTGGTGAGGTCACCAGCGATGACTTGAAGTGTGCAGATCAGGCGGAGCATGTTCGTTCCTTTCTACAGGGTTGTTTTCCGGACGGATCGGGTCATGCCGAGAGCCTCACGTGCCGCCAATGATCCCGGCGAGGGCCGGGTATACGAGGAACACGATGAAGCCCATGGCGATGATGAGCTGGGCCACCAGCATGGATTCGGAGCTTTCCCCGGCCTTGCCCTCCGCGTCGGCCAGTTCGCGCCGCCGCATGCTGGTGGCCCGGGCGGCCAGGGATTCACGGATCTTGGCCCCGTCCTCGGCTACGAGCCCGAGTGCGGCCGACAGGTCGCGCAGCTCGTCAATCCGCAGCCGGTCCCCGAGGCCGCCCATGGCGGCCCAGGGGGTCTCGCCGCGTAGGCGGGCTGCGGCCAGGGCGTCGCGGATGCGCACCATGGCCGGGTCGTCAGACAGGGTCGAGGCCGCGTCGAGGGCCTCGGGCACACCCCGGCCGGCAGCCAGGGACATTGACACCAGGTCCAGGTAGGAGCCCACCACGTGCCGGAAGTCACGGCGCGCCTCGTCGGCCTGCCCGCGCAGGCGGACAGTGGGCAGGACCAGGGCCAGCAGGCCGAGCACGGTGCACACCAGGACCGGAGTCTCCCAGGAGGTGATAGCGCCGAGCGCGGTTGCGGCACCCACCAGGGCCAGTGGTGCGGTGAACGCGACCAGCCCGTACAGCAGCGACGTCACCAGGTGCCGCTCCAGGGACCTTCCCATGACGGCCAGGTCGGCGCTCAGGGAGCCCAGGTCGACTCCAGTGCGCCGCAGCAGCGCCGCCGCGCGGAAGCCGACCACGTCGATCCAGTCGGGCAGGGCGCGTTCAGCGGGGTTGAGGCGCCGGGCGTCGCGGCGCAGCCTGCTCTCGTCCCGCAGCGTGTCCAGCTCGGCCAGTGCCGGTGCGGGCTGTACGCGCGGAGGAGCGATGAGCAGCGTCAGCAGTAGCACCCCGGCACCGCTGACGGCTCCGCCGACCAGGATCCAGATGCTCATGCGGCGTCCCCGTTCGTGACGGTCAGGAAACGGCGCGGTAGCACCACGCCGGCAAGGCGCCGCATCCACATCAGGCCGACGGCGAACAGCCCGGCCACCACCAGCAGGACCAGCTGACCCTGCGCGCTGGCGTAGGGCTCCACGAAGCTGCGGTTGAATAGCGCGAGTCCCAGCATGACGATCACTGAGAACACGACGACGATCTGGGCCGAGCGCCGGGTCCCGGCGCGGGAGGCGGAGACGCGCTGGCGCATGTCCAGCTCGGCGCGGGCCGTTTCGGCTAGCGAGCCCAGCAGCTGGCGCAGCCCGGGGCCGCGCAGCCGCGAGTTCATAATCAGTGCGGACACGATCAGGTCTGCGGTTGGGTCGTCCAGGTCGTCGGCGAACTGGCGCAGTGCGGTGGCGAGCGGCACCCGCACGCGCATCCGGTCGGCCAGTAGTGCGAGGTCCTCGCGAATAATCGGTGCGGCGGCGTAGACGGTGGCGGGGATGGCCTGCTCCAGGCCGACGGCTCCGGCGATCGTGTCGCGCAGCGACTCCGCCCAGGTCGCCAGCGCCTCGATTCTGGCTGCTGCCTCCCGCTCCTGTCGGGCACCGCCGAACAGCAGCGGCCATACCACCACCAGCACACCGCCGGCCGCCGCCAGCACGAGCCAGCGAGTCAGTACCAGCAAGGCGACGGCGATGCCGCCGGCCAGGGCGAGCCGCCACAGCGGTCGACCGGCGAGCAGCTGCCGACCGCCGCCGGCGCCCGGTACGCGGCCGGGGAGAGGGTCTGCGCCCAGGGCGAAGGCGAGCAGCAGGAACACTCCGGCGCCGATAAGGGCACCGGCCAGCACAGCGGCCATGGCGGTAGAACTGTTCATCGGGACCTCCGCGCATTGGGGACGGCATAGGCGGCGGCAGGGTCGTAGCCGGCCTCGATCAGATCCTCGACGCATTCGATTGGGGCAGCGGGCTGCGCCTGTCCGGAGCCGTCGTCGGCGAATACCTCACTGGACAGCACGCGCCCGTCGACCCCGTTCACCTCGCGCACGGAGGCCACGTAACGGCGCATGGAACCACCCTCGGAGAACCGGTTCTCGCGGGTGAGGAAGATTACGAAGTCGACGGCGCCCGCGATCAGCAGGTTGGTGGCGTCCTGCGGCAGGTGCTCCGCGGACTGGATGGCGTAGGTAGCGATGCGGTTGAACACCTCCGCCGAGGAGTTGGCGTGGATTGTGGACAGCGAGCCGTCATTGCCCTGGCTCATGGCGTTGAGCATGGTGACGATCTCGTCTCCCAGTACCTCGCCAACGATCACGCGCGAGGGGTTCATACGCAGCGAGCGCCGCACCAGGTCGGCCATGGTGATGGCGCCGACACCCTCGGCGTTGGGCAGGCGCTCCTCGAAGGCCACCACGTTGGGATGCAGGTCGGAGAACTCGCCGAGCCCGAGCTCAAGTGCGCGCTCCACGGTGATCAGCCGTTCGGACGGCGGTATCTCGTTTGCCAGCGCGCGCAGGAAGGTGGTCTTACCGGCGTTGGTGGCGCCGGCGATCATGATGTTCTTGCGGGCGCGCACCGCCGCCGAGCAGAAGGCCGCCAGCCGGGGGCTGAGGGTTCCCAGGCCCACCAGCTCATCCAGTCCCACCTTGTCCAGGCGGGCGCGGCGCACCGACACCGCGGGACGGGAGCACACGTCCATGACGGCAGAGAGACGGGAGCCGTCCGGCAGCCGCAGGTCGAGCTGGGGGTTGGCGGAGTCGAAGGGGCGGGAGGCGAGACCGGAGTAGGAGCCGAGCACCTGGACTAGCTCGACGAGCTCGTCGTCGGAATCGGCAACCGGTGCCCCACGCTCCTCACGCCCGTCTGCGTATTGGATGAAGACGTTGTCATAGCCGTTGATGTCCACGTTCTCGACGTCGGGGTCCTCCAGCAGGGGCTGCAGGCGGCCGACCCCGAACAGGGCGGCGTGGATGCCCTGGGAGACCTCCTCCTCGGCCTGGGCGTCCAGGGGGCTGCGGCCGGCGGCGATCTCCGTGCGGGCATACTGCTCCAGCACCCGTCCAATCAGGGCCCGGGCGAATTGCCGTTCGTCCTCGGGCGTCATGGGCGGGATGCCGGAGGCGGCATCGTCATGCCGCTGCTTGGCGAGCAGGTCGGCGACCTCCTCACGCATGGTGCGCACAATGTTCTGGTCAACGCTCACTGCGACTCCTCCGCTCCTGCCAGCTCGGCAGCCAGTTCTCGGGCGGAGCGCACCAGCAGGCTGCGGTCCAGCGGTCGGGGCCGCCGCCCCGCCAGCGCGTCCGCCGCTCCGTCGTCGTGGGCGAGCACCCCCGTCACTGGGACGTCGAGGCCTCCGGAGTGCAGTAGCCGGTTCAGGGCACCTGCCTCGTGGCGCTCCTTCCAGGGCGTGACCAGTAGGACTCCGAGGTCGGGCCGCTCTGCACGGTGGGCCGTCTCATCGACGATCCACCGCAGACGCTCCCGGAGGTGCCCGTACTGGTCCACTCCGGGGCGCGTGACCAGGATGAGGCGATCGGAGGCCAGTGCTGCGCCCAGGCTG